>DASVQQ010000026.1 GCA_036389035.1 Jatrophihabitans sp. | reverse complement strand
AGCTGCGCGCCGAGGAGATTGACTGGACCTTCGGCACCGGGACGCCGGTGTTCGGCGCGGCGCAGGACCTGGCGCTGGTGATCTGCGGGCGCAGGTTGCCCGCCGGACGGCTGCGCGGCGGGCCGTGCTCGCGGTTCACCGCTGATAGGGCATGACGATCTGATTCAGGTAGGCCTTGCGAGCCCTATTGGAACCGCTCCCACACGCATATCGTGTTGCCGTTTTGCTCAAACACGTGCGCCATCCGGTACCCGTTCTCGAAGCGCTTGTTGGCCGCGTCCTGGAACTTGCCGACGTTGGTCGCTCCCTTGTTGACCTCGATCTCATAGTGCGGTCCATTCGGTGAGCCACCGCTGAAAGCGCCACCCATGCCTAACGCCATTGCCCGCCGCCCCTTCTGTCTGGAAGGCATCTGGATACCTCCGTCGTGCCAGCCAACCACGTTCTCGAGGTGGCGGCGTGACACCATGTCAGCGTGCCGCCCGCCGCTGAGAACGCCGTCGTCCCGCTGACCCTGGTGGTGGGGGACGAGGAGTACCTGGTCAGCCGCGCGCTGGAGGACCTGTGCAACGCGGTGATCGCCGAGGACCCCGACGTCGAGGTGCACGAGGCCGAGGCCGGCGTGGTGGAGCCGGCCGAGCTGCTGCAGCTGCTGAGCCCGTCGCTGTTCGGCGGCCGCCGGCTGGTGGTGTTGCGCTCGGCCCAGGACCTGCCCGCGGCCCGGGTGCAGACGATCGTGCCGCTGTTGCTGGACACCGACCCCGACACGACCGTGGTGGTGCAGCACCTGGGCGGCGCCAAGGGCAAGGCGGTGCTGGACGCCGTCCGCAAGGCCAAGCCGGCCGAGATCAGCTGCGCCAAGATGAGCCGGGCCGAGGACCGGCGGGCGTTCCTGCGCAACGAGGTGCGCCGGTTCCGCGGCCGGATCACCCCCGAGGCGGCCGCCGCGCTGATGGAGGCCGTCGGCAGCGACCTGCGCGAGATCTCGGCGGTGGCGGCCCAGCTGGTCGGCGACACCGGCGGGTCCATCGACGTCGACGCGGTGGCGGCCTACCACCGGGGCCGGGCCGAGGTCAGCGGCTTCGCGGTGGCCGACCAGGCGGTGATCGGCAACGTCGCCGGGGCGGTGACCAACCTGCGCTGGGCGCTGAACGTCGGGGTGCCGGCGGTGGTGATCGCCGACGCGCTGGCCGATGGGGTGCGAACGGTGGCCCGGGTCATGGGCGCCGGGCCGGGGGATCCGTTCCGGCTGGCCCCGGTGCTGGGCATGCCGCCGTGGAAGGTCAAGCGGGCCCGGTCCCAGGCCGGCGGGTGGACGGAGCCGGGGCTGCGGCACGCTTTGGGCGTGGTGGCCGCTTTGAACGCTGACGTCAAGGGCGCGGCGGCTGACCCGGCCTACGCGCTGGAGTCGGCGGTGCGGCGGATCGCCGCAGCCCGCGCCGAGCGCTGAGGTTGTGCGTCCGGTTCAGGCAGGCGCGCGACTTCGGGAGGCGTCCGAGGCACCCAGCGCCACTTGAGGCGGGCAGCACACAGCCCGCGTCCCGGCCTGAGCCGGTACGCGGGCTGTTGAGTTGAGCGGGCCGAACTAGAGCGAGCTGGCCTTGTGGGCCATCGCCGACTTCTTGTTGGCGGCCTGGTTGGAGTGGATGACGCCCTTGCTTACGGCCTTGTCCAGCTGCCGCGAGGCGTGCAGGAAGGCGGTGGTCGCCTTCTCCTTGTCGCCGGCGTCGGCGGCGGTGCGGAAGGACCGGATCGCGGTCTTCAGCGCGCTCTTGGTGCTCTTGTTGCGCAGCCGAGCCGCCTCGTTGGTGCGGATCCGCTTGATCTGGGACTTGATGTTCGCCACGAAGTTGCCTCAAATGCCGATCGTTGAAGTGGTGATGGTTCCGGCGCAGAGTGCCGGACAACCTCGCCAGATTACCAGTGCGCTCGGTCGGCCCCCAAATCAGCGCCCGAGCGGGCTTGGGCCAGCTGTGGCAGCCGAGCAAGCCCGCCAGCGGCGTGACCAGCTAGATCGAGGGGCGTGAGCGGACGGTCACCAGCTCGAAGCGGGTGTAGAGGAAGGTGCGGACCGCGTCGGGCTCGGAGAGCACGTCGGTGATCGGGCCGTCATCCTCGCCGTCGGCGCCGTAGGCCAGCGCGGTGCCGTCGGAGAAGTAGACCGGGCTGTCCACCGGGGCAATGTCGGTCAGCCGGACGACGACGTACCGGTCGCCGATCTCGGCGATCAGGCCGGCCGCGTCGGCGTCGTCGCCGGGGGTCTCGGCGGTGTGTACCGACAGCACCTCCTGCCAGTCGTCCTCACCGCCCGGGGCGGTGTTCACCAGGTCGCCGGCCAACAGGGCGGGGGCGGGGATGCGGTACTCAGCGACGGCGCGCGGGTCGGCGACGGCGCGCGGGTCAGCAACGGGATGGGTCATGGTGCACATCTTCGCATCCGCGCCCTGAGGCCCTCACGTCAGCCGAAAACCGGTCGATATCTAGAGCACAAGATCAACTCACTTCAGCCTTGGCCAACCTTTATCGCTAATGCTCCTTGTGCTGCCTGCGTTAGGTTTTTCGTGCCCTATTGGAGGCCTTCAGCAGGGCACGCGCTTCGCGGCCAAACATAGGGTCATCCACGAGTGACTCCAGCATCTGGCGACCCCTCTGACCGCCGACTCGCTTGATCGGACGGAGAAAGTGAATCCGTGTGTCACTGCGGGAGTCCTCCTGCAGCAGGGCGATCAGTTCCTCGAGGTGCTCCCTGGTCGCAGATGCCGCCAGCGCCACCGCAAGCCCCTCCTCTTCGCCACGCCCCTCAGCGGATAGATACAGCTCCCTGAAGGTCTCCCATGCGTAGGCCGCAGGCTTGACCGCCAGCGCGCTGCCGAGGCTCTCCATGACCCGGTCCGGATAGCCGCCCTTCTTCAAGTGCTCCAACAGAACGGGCAGTGCCTCCGGGTAGGGATCTGAGGTGTTCACCAGATCCCACACCGAGGAGACTTCGATTCCGACGCTGCGGAGATCTCGCACAATCGGCTGCTCGGCGATGCTCAGGTTCCGCGCTCGCCTTTCAAGTTCGGCTTCGAAGGCTTCAACCTCGGCACTGTACTTCGGATCCGTGCGTAGCTTCTCTTCTTGGAGCGCCATCAACTCATCGGCAGTAAGACCCTTTGATCGCTTCTTCGGTTCTGTCATGGGACCTTCGGGATCAACTTGATTCGGTTGGCCGGATCCCGAATCGCGTCAGCCAACGGGCCCGACAGCTTGGTGTCCTTCCGCACGTACAGGTCATACCGAAGCCCGTGGGCTCTCGCGTAGGCGATGCCGTCCTTCAATTGCTGAGTGTAGGACTGCCTAGCAACGTTCTTGACCTCGGATACCGCCTGGCTGTTCAGACCATCAAATATCCGAGTCCTGCCATTGACGACCCTCCTTGCCTTGGGACCGATGTTGAACTTGGCGTACACCGCAGCTTCCCCCGCCTGACCCCTGCGAACCGGACCTGCTCCTCCACCGCCACGCACACGTACGACGCCCTTCGCGGCGCCCTTCGCGGCGTGCTTCACAAGGGTCTTTGGAGCGGTGCCAATCGCCATCCCAGCCCGGCCGGTCATGTACATACGGGAGTTCGAGTCGACGGTCACCCTCGAGCCCGCCGCTTTCAGTGCCCATGCCGAGGCACCCTCTACCGTGAATTCATCGACTGCTCCGCCGATGCCGTTGATGATGTGTTGTTGCCATGGCTTGGGCGCCCGGCCGTCTGGGTCGATCTTGGTGAGCGGGTTGGAGTCGGCGTAGTTGTAGAGGTTGAGGAAGGTTGGGGCGGCGACGTCCGGCTCCGGCGAGTCGTCATTGCCCGGCAGCCTGGCGAGATTCTCGGCCAGGGCTGGATCGGTGCTGGGCCAGAGTCCGGTGCGGGGGTCGTAGTAGCGGGCGCCGAAGTAATAGAGCCCGGTCTCCTCGTCGAGTTCTTTGCCGGCGAACCGGTACGGGGTGCGTTGGGTGTTGCTCTTCTCCTCGATCCAGGCTTCGCCGGAGGGGAAGTACTCCAGATGCTCGTAGAGCTTGCCGTTGGCGTCGGTGACCGTGTTGGTGCTGGACAGCTGGTCGGGGTGGAAGTAGTAGCTGTCCTTTTCTCGGGCGTTGTCCTTGACCAGCTTTGACGCGACCCGGGTGGTGTCGATGAAGACGTGCTTGGTGCCGATCTGGCCGTTGCGCACGGTGAACCACTGGTTCACATACGCCGTCTCGCCCTGCGGTCCGCGTTTGATGACCCGTTGGCCGGCGTCGTCGTACTTGTACTTCTGCTCCTGGCCGTTGTCGAAGACGGACTGGATGCGGTTCTCCTCGTCCCAGATGATGGTGCGTTGTTGGCCGTTGGTGTCATCGGACCAGCCGATTTGGTTGCCGTTGGCGTCGTAGGCGTAGGTCTTGGTGCCGATGTGGGTCGGGGCGTGCGGCTGCGGGCCACCGTAGGCGTAGGCATAGTTGTAGGTCGTCTTGCCCTGCGTCACCGGGGTACCGGAGCCCTGAACAATGGTGTTGGTCTGGTTCTTGGTAGTGGTGTTGTGCAGGTTGTCGTAGCCGAGTGCGTAGGTGTAGTTGTTGGTCTTGCCGGGCGCGAACTGGTAACTACCAGCAGCGTCGGTGAGCCGGTCCAGGTCGTCATAGGTGAACGTTTGCGTGGAAGGCCCGCCGAAGTTGGGTGGGGACGGCACCTCGATGTTGTTGGTGACCGATTTGACGTTGCCGACCTTGTCGTAGGTGTAGGAGGCGTTCTGGAAGTTGCCCAGGTTCGTTCCGTTGGGTGAGAGCAGCGGTCCGGCCTGGGTGTTGCTGAGCCGGCGCATGACCGGGTCGAACGCGTAGGTGGTCTTGACGCCGTTACCGTCCTCGACGAAGGCCTTCTGGCCGAACTTGTCGTACTCGGCCCGATTGACATAGGCGTAGCTAAAACTGCCCTTGGCGCCGCTCGCGGCGCGGACCATGCCCCCGGAGTCATACCGGTAGGTCAGCGTCTCCCCGTCGGGGTAGGTCATCGACTGCTGCCGACCGAAGGTGTCGTACAGATAGGAGGTGGTGTAGGTCTTCGGGGAGCTGCCGGTGTCACCGATGACCGTCCTGATCTCCTTGGTGACCTCACCCAGCTTGCCGTAGAACCGGTCCTCGCTGCCGGCCTGATCGGTGACTCGGGTGATCCGACCGGCCCGGTTGTCACTGCCCCCCGGCGCGCCGTAGGCATAGGTCACGTTGTTGGCCGGGAAGCGCGGGTAAGTGATCGAGGTCAGCCGGTCGTAGTCGTACTTGTACTCGATCTGCTGACTGGTGGCGCGCAGGTTGGCCGTCACCTTGCTGATCGGGTTGGACGCCAGGTCGTAATTCGTCTGGGTCTTGCCGGTGTCGGGGTTGTCGATCACGGTGCGACGGCCGAGGTTGTCGAAACTTTGCTGGGTGGTGTTGTTGCTGTTGTCCTTGACCGTGGTCAGTTCACCCAGCGGGTTGTAGGCGTAGCTGGTCCAGATGGTCTGCTGCGTGCCGCCGGTCGGGGTGTGGTACTCCTTCAGGCTCACCAACTGCTCGCGGACGTTGCGGTAGTAGACCTTTTCATGGCCCATCCCGTCGATCACAGTCTGACCGAACTGGGTGGCGCCGGATCGATCGGTACCGAAGGCGTAGTCATAGTCGGTCTTGGTGCCGTCCGGGGAGTACACGTGCTCCAGCCGATTCAGGGCGTCATAGCCGAAATTCGTGTACTTCACGGTGTCGTAGTTGGTGTTGAAGACGCCGGGCGTACCCAGCGGCTCGGTCACGGGGTAGTGCACGTGGTTCTGGCGACCGAGCGCGTCGAGGGTGACCTTCCCGCTGACTGTCATCACGTCCCGTGCGGCGCTGGCCGTGCCGGTGTAGACAGTGGCGTCCTTCTTGGTCTGGATCTGCCGCCCCAGTCCGTCGACGAACACGACCGTGTCGAGGGTGTCGCTGGCGCTGCGGAACTTGTCCAGGTGCCGGGTGATCGCCCACGGGTCCGCAGCCTCGGGGTGGTACTCGAACCGGATCGTCGGCGTGCCGCTGCCCTGCTCGTACGGACCGGTGAAAGTGGTGGGTCGCCCGAACTCGTCGTAGACGTAGGTGGTGGCGTTGTTATTGACGTCGACCTGGGTCAGCACAGAGCCGAACCGCAGGTCATGCGTGGCGGTCGAGGTCAGCCCGAAGTTGTCGGTGATCTTCGTGACCCGGGTGCTGGTGGGCGTGTCGTACTCGTAGCTCAGCCAGCCACGCTGCCCGGCCGCATTGGGCGGATCGGTGACCTTGAGCAGGTTTCCGTCGCCGGTGTAGTCGATATCGGTAACGGCCGCGCTGCCATCAGCCAGATACTGGCGCACCTGAGTGACGTCACCGGTGACGCAGTTAACCGTGGACTCGCGGCGGCGCATGAGCGTGCCGCCGCCGTTGACGGTGATCGAGTTGGCGATCCGCACACCGGTGGTCGGGCACGAGGTGTAGCCGATTGTCGCGACCACGTCATCGGCCGTACCGGTGTCGCCGTAGTCGGTGTTGGTGTCGATGTCGCCGAAGGTGTCGTAGTGATTGACGGTGTAGGTGGTCTTGCGTGGTGTGGTGTGCACCTCGTGGAATCGCTCGTCGGTGCGGGTCAGCATCGGGAAGACCGTCGCGGTTGTGCTTGAGCTGTCGGCCGGTTCGGCCCCGGTCGCGACGTCACGCAGCACGTAGGTGTTCTCCGTGTCGGTGCGCACCTTTCCGCCACTGGCGTAGAGCCGTTCCCTGGCCAGCAGTCCGTGGGTGTAGAAGCTGTCGACGCGGAAGTCCTGCACGGTGCTGCGGTAGACGGCGTCGCCGTACTCGGTGTCCAGCTGCTGAGCCTTGACCTGGGCGTAGCCGTAGAACTCCCGCTCCAGGCGGCTGTAGACCCCGCCGGAGTAGGAGTACTCCGTTACCTGAGTGTCCGCGCCGTCACCGGCGTGCCCGTCGTTGACGCTGACCTTGGTCAGAGTCCAGCGTGAGGTGGGGTTGGCGGTGATGTTGCCATCGCGGGTGTATTCCATGCTGAACGAGGCGCCCAGCGGACGTGACACGGACTTGAGCAGGTTGGTGCGCCCGGTTCGGTTGCGGGCGACTTTGAGCTGGCCGTCGTCGGAGCTGGCCAGGTGGTCGGCGTAGCCGTCGCCGTCGACGTCGCGCAGGCTGGCCTCATCGCGGGCCATCGACTGATCGGTGTCCGCTCCAGGATTGAGGATCAGGAAGCACTGTGCCCCGCACAGCGGGAACCCGACCGTGAAGTAGGCGCCCGCGCCGAGCCCGGTGCTGCCGGAGCAGAGCCGGGCGTGGTCCCAATCCAGGTCGGCTTGCCCGACGCTGGTGTCGTCGGCGCACGCGCCGTTAAGGGCACCGGCCCAGGCCACCGGGGCGGTGAAGCCGTTGCCGGTGTTGAGGCCCACCTGCATCCCGCCGCTGCCGCCGGGCAGCACCCGGTCCAGCAGGCCGTCACCGTTGACGTCGTCGAGCGTCTCCTTGGTGAGGGACTTGTTCTTGGTCAGCGAGACCCCGCCGGCGAAGTCGTACAGGCCGGTGTTGAAGCCCAGGGTCGCCCCGATCGTGCCATTCTCACTCGCCCCGTCGTTGATGACCGCCGTGCCCCACGGCTCGGCCGCCGCGAAGCCGTAGCCGAGGTTGAGCGCCACCATCAACTGCGCGCCGTCACGGCTGACCACATCGGGCAGCCCATCGCCGTTGACGTCGAGCAGGTCGTGCTTGGGTTTGGAGGTGCCCCAGCCCAGCCCGGCGTTGAGGCCGAGCGACACCATCTGGCTGCCGGTCTTATTGCCGCGCACCGGCCCGGAGTTGGAGGTGTCGACCTCGCCGCGGCCGTTGGCCGCGAAATGCGCCGGGCTGCCGCCCACACCCACATTGACCGCCGAGGCGTCGCTGTTGCGCGGGGTGCCCAATCCGGGCACCGACTTGCTGCTCGCGTCCAGCCCACCAATAGCGGTGCTGTATTGCACCTTGCCGTTGCTGACAATGTCGGGAAACCGGTCACCGTTCAGATCCAGGAAGTCCACGTCGCTGGCGCTGCTGCCATCTGATGTCGAACCAGAGAAGTACGACACCTCGCCTCCCACCCCGTCCTGCGTGGTGTGGCTCAGCCGCGACACCGCCCGCGCGCCGGCCACATCACTGGCCGTCGGCACGCCGATGCTGTCCATGCCCTGCCGGGAGCTGCTCAATGTCGACGCCTTCACCCACGCCGAGCCGTCAGCACCCCGCCAGGAACCTTCCTCTGAAGACGGGTAGAACGGATGCGCCTTCGCGGTTCGCGGGTCATAGGTCGAGCTGGAGCTGAACGCCTGGCTCAGATCGGCCTCGGCGACCGGGCTGGCGCCCCGAGCCCCGGCGCCGTTGTAACCGACATAGGTCCACCCGCGATAGGGCGCCGCCAGCAAGCCCCAATTGGCCCCCTGGTGCCACATGATGTCCACACCGACCGCCGTCATTCCCGGTCGCGTGACTAGCACGTACTCCGACGTGATCTTGGACCTGAGGGTGGGGTCAGCTAGGGATCCGTGGAAGTACAGTTGGTCGCCGCTGACGACGTCTACCGAGAGCGCGCCGGTACCGCTGACGACGCCGTTGGTGATGGTGATGGTGCTCTTGGCCACGAGCGCGCCGCGACGCTTGACGGTGAAGGTTGCCGTGCCGTTGGTGCCGGACGTCACGTTGATGACGGGCTTGATGGAGACGGTCTCGGTCGCGGGCGCCGTCCATTGCGCCACCTCGGGTGAGGTGGAGTTCTTGACCGGGTAGGTGTCGATGTCGTAGGGCGGGTGCAGCTGGATCAATGGGTTGCCAGCGTCGTCGCTCACCTTGCTGACGTCCGGCGAGCTGAGATAGTAAAGCGTCGGCGCCCAGGACAGCTTGCTCACGTTGATCGGTGAGTCCACTTTCACGCGCAAGGCGATGGTGTCGCCCTTGGCGACGGTGGTATCCGTCTGGACGGGGATGTCACCGGTTGCTGTACCGGCCATGGACTGGCTGGTGATCACCTGGCCGTTCTTCGTCACCTCCACGGCTATGTCGTCGCTGGTGGCGCCGAGCTTGTGCAGGTTGCCGGTGAGCCGGACGGTGCCGTTCAGCGGTGCCTGGACGGAGGTGCCGCGCCGGCCGGCCAGGGTGAAGTCCGGGGAAGCCTGGTAGCGGTAAAGGTCCATCCCGTTGGCGTCGAGGGCCGCCGGCTTGGCGACGCCCGACGATACATACTGGATGACGGGGTCCCAGGAGACCTGGTCATAGGCGCCATCGGAGCGAGACCCGACCCGGAAGTACAGCCGATCGCCCTTGGCGACCGCGAAAGCGCTGACCCCGGCCGGTGTCTTTGCGGCGTAGTCACTCGCGCCGATGACGGTGGACCACAGCTCGGTGCCGTTCTTCTGGACCGCGACCCTGACGCCGTCGGCGCCGGTGTAGGCGGCGCGATCGGGGCTGGTGTCCTGTACGAGTGTGACGGCGCCGGTGATCTGCACGGTGCCGGCGAGAGGCGCCGTCCACCGGCGGAGCACGTCGACGGGTGGGTTGTTGGTGTCCTGCTGATCGCGATTGGCGGTGTAGTCCTGGACCAGGTTGTTGGTGTCGAGGATTCCGGAGCCGATTGGAACCGGGGTGTCGTTGCTGTTGGCGGTGAAGGTGGGCACCCCGTTGGTGTCGAGGTGGTTGAACAACACGGTCCCGTCGTGGACGAGGTCGGTGAGCCCGTCGCCGTTGACGTCGCTGAAGTAGGTGGTGCTCTTGGTGAAGGTCTCGGCGTGGTTGGCGAAGGCGTTGACGGTCAGGTAGACCTCGGCGCCGAAGGAGGTGGTGTCGGCGGATTCCTTGGCGATGCCTGGCAAGGTGGGGGTGGCGACGGGCGCGCCGAAGTCGGTGGTGCCGTCCGGGCCGGAGGTGTTGAACCGGATGGAAATGCCGCCGCTGGTCTTGAACACCTTGTCCGGCAGGTCGTCGCCGTTGAGGTCGACCAGGGCGAGCTTGCCGTCGGTGCTGCTGCGGGTGAACCCCACCTTCGCGCCGGCGCTGCCGAACTTGCTGGGCTTGGTGGCGTTGAACCCGGCGTACATGTGCCCGCCGACGCTGGTGCTCAGCGATCCGGAGATGGCGCTGGCCTGGCCGCGCCCGAGCAGTCCGCCGGTGACGCCATCGGCGCCGACGGTCCAGTCCACCGGGGCGGCGTACGCGTCGTAGCCGCCGGTCGCGTTGCGGATGTCGTCGTAGTAGCTGAACGTGTGCGTGCCCAGTGAGGTGCCGTTGGCGCCTCGTTGGGTGACCGAGGCCAGCAGCTTCTTGCCGAACGCGCCGTTCTGGTAGGCCAGGTCATAGGAGCGCACCGGGGCGTCGTTGAACGCGACCTCTACGCGGGCCAGCAGTTCGGCGGTGACCATCTTGAACCCGCCGCGTGCGTCGATGACCACGTCGGAGCGGCGGGTGTAGTTCGCGAGTTCGCTGTCGCGCACGAACTTCACGGTGTACGGGCCCGCCGTGCTGCCCTTGCGGGTGTAGTCGATGGTGCGCAGGTACAGCTGCCGGCCCTGCACGGTGCCGCCGGCCACGCCGACGTCGGACACGGTCTGGTAGTCGTAGCGCACCGCGTTGCCGTGCAGGTCACGGGTCTCGCGCAGCGCCCACCGGTAGATGTTTCCGGCGTCGTCGGCCAGCCGGGCAGCGGCCATCGGACCGGACACCGGGTCACCGCCGAAGAAGGACCGGGCGCCGCTCTTGTCGGTGACCTCCCACCAGTAGTTCGCGGGCGTGCTGCCGTGCCGGACGATCGTGTCGAACGCACCCTCGACCCGGGACTGGAACACCTTCTCCGCGGTGCGCGGCACCGCCGGGCCCCGGTTCGCCACCGGAGTCAACTGGCCCTGGCCGACCAGATAAGTCTCGGTCTCGTTCGCCGCGTCATAGCGGGGCACGCCCCACCGGGTGTCGATCGAGACGGCCGGCACCGACAGGTCCCAACCCACCCCGAGCCAGCCATTGCCCGCGGCGGAGGAGTAGCCCAGCCCCAGCTGCGGCGCCATGCCCTGCCGGCCCTCGGGCAGGCCGATGGGGTAGGAGATCCGCGCGTCGCCCTCGTTGTTGCCCGTGGGCGGGTCGATGATGCCGACCCCGGCCGACGGGTCACCGGCCTTGAGGTCTTTGATGCTGGTCGGGTTCAGGTTCACGTTCTCGGGGTGATCGGGCACCGTCACCGTCGCGGCGATCATGTCGGTGAAGTGGTCAGACAGCGCCTCCACCTGGTCCGCGGCCTGGTCCAGGGTGTCGCGCTGCAACGCCACCCACTGCAGTTGGGCGGTGTCGTAGTAGTAGAGCTGCACGTCCTGCTCGGACAGCCCGGCCGGGATCAGCGCGTCGTCATAGGGCACGGTGATGTGCAGGTCGGCGTCGAAGGTCATGTGCGGGGTGAACCGGTAGCCGTCCCGAAGGCCCTCGGTCACATTCGTCATGCCTGAGTCCAGCGGCGGCAGCTGCGAGGCGCACAGCGAGTCGGCTGTGATCGCTGTCGGCGCGTCGACCGCGGTCGGCGGCACCTCCACCGTGCTGCCGTCCTGCTGGATCATCGTGGTCTGACCCGGATCGGCCGTGGTGGTGCTCGGCGGCGGCAGCGAGGTGTCGGTGCAGGCCGGATCGGTTGCCAGGGCTGCCGTCGGGGCTCCGGGAAGCCCGATCGGCGCCACCACCGTGAACAGTGAGACGGCCATGACCAGGGCGGTGGATCCGCTGATCCATCGCGTCCGACGAGAAATAGGCACGCGGCGCGATACGCCCATGACGCCCCCTCAGGCAGCTGAACCGGGCAGTCCAGCCCTGGCCGACTGAAGGCGCCGAAGGCGAGTTCGAGGGCATGAGACAGGAGGTGTTGGCGGGCTTATCTGCCGCTAACACCCATGTGACCGATGTGAGTTTCAGGACCATAGCAGTGAGCCAAGTCACATCACAAGGGATGAATCACGTAATCGGTAGGAGGTCTACGCATGGGCGCAAGCGGCACCATAAGCGCGTAACACCGCTTGGCGTAGGCGAAGTCGGGTTACCTGATCGCCGGTGAAGGGACGTCCCGGCAGCCCAGGGTCGGCGACGTGACCAGAGTCAGGAGCGTCAGCCTTCCGCGACGACTTTGGCGTATCTCTCGCGTGCTGCCAGGTCGCCGTATTTCACCGCGATAGGGTGAGGTTCAGCTGATGCGAGCTTGGCTGCGAACTGATCGAGGGTGGCGCCGTTCACCTCGTCGAATCCCGCGCCCGGACTGCTGTCTCCACCGCGACGCTCACCTGCGCCAGCGAGTTCTCCGTCGAAGGGGATGATCGCGGCCGTGCCGAGGATGGTCCAACCAGGCGCCACGCCGCTTGAGGTGAACGTGGCGACGTATTTATGGCCAACCTCTAGTCGTGAACCGTCGCGGTCAGCCATCGGCTGCCGCTTGCCATCGGAAACGATCCAGCCCCAGGCGCCTGTTTTCAGCGTTTCAGGAAGAACCATGTTCGGCTTTCGCTGCCACAGCGTCTGAAGGACTGTCACGTCGATGATGCGATTGACCAGGCCCTCGCCGGTTGTCTGCACGGCCTCCGACTCGGGCTCGGCCGTCTCGCCGTCGACACGCATGTAAGCAGTCACATCGCCGTAGCTGACCCAGTCCTGCACCGTGCTGCTCGGATAGGCGACGCTTGAAGAGGCATCGGTGCGAACTCCGTCCGAGGGCGCGCGAGTGCACCCTGCGGCGAGCGCGCCAATGATGAGGGTCGAGCCAGCCAGCGCCCATAAGCGTGGACTTCTCATTGCCTCAGCCGCCTCATCAGTAAGCCGCGTTCACGTTTGTCAACATTGTGGGGCAGGCTGGACGCTACCGCCTGGAGCCCAGCGTGACCCCTGGAGCCCAGCGGGTAACGCCGAGGGTGCCGGTCGGCGATGAGGTCATGGGAGAATGGACCCGTCAGCGTTGATCCGGGCAGCACGCGGAGCACGCGGCACACCGCCCTACGCAGTCGCCCACCGAAGTAGAACCGCGAAGAAAGCAGCCCGTGCCCGCAATCCCGAGTCCGCCTGGCGACACCCCGCCCGCGCGCATCCGCAACTTCTCGATCATCGCCCATATCGACCACGGCAAGTCGACGCTGGCCGATCAGATGCTGCGGCTGACCGGTGTGCTGGACCCGCGGCAGGCCAAGGCCCAGTACCTGGACCGGATGGACATCGAGCGCGAGCGCGGCATCACCATCAAGGCCCAGAACGTCCGGATGCCCTGGCAGTCCCGCCTGGACGGCGTCGACTACACCCTGCACATGATCGACACCCCCGGCCACGTCGACTTCACCTACGAGGTGAGCCGCAGCCTGGCCGCCTGCGAGGGCGCGGTGCTGCTGGTCGACGCCGCCCAGGGCATCGAGGCCCAGACGCTGGCCAACCTGTACCTGGCGCTGGAGAACGACCTGCAGATCATCCCGGTGCTGAACAAGATCGACCTGCCGGCCGCCCAGCCCGACCTCTACGCCGCCGAGATCGCCCACATCATCGGGTGTGACCCCGACGACGTGCTGCGGGTCTCGGCCAAGACCGGCCAGGGCGTCGAGGAGTTGCTCGACGTGATCTGCCGCCAGGTGCCGGCCCCGGTGGGCGACGCCGACGCCCATCCCCGGGCGATGATCTTCGACTCGGTCTATGACATCTACCGGGGCGTGATCACCTACGTCCGGGTGATCGACGGCCACATAAGCCCGCGCCAGAAGATCAAGATGATGTCCACCGGCGCCACCCACGAGCTGCTCGAGGTCGGCGTCATCTCACCCGAGCCGGTGGTGTCCAAGGGCCTGGGCGTAGGCGAGGTCGGCTACCTGATCACCGGGGTGAAGGACGTCCGGCAGTCCAAGGTCGGTGACACCGTGACCGACGCGGTCAAGCCCGCGAAAGAGGCGCTCGGCGGCTACCGCGACCCGAACCCGATGGTGTACTCCGGGCTGTTCCCGATCGACGGCTCGGACTTTCCGCTGCTGCGCGACGCCCTGGACCGGCTGCGGCTCAACGACGCCGCGCTGGTCTACGAGCCCGAGTCCTCCGGCGCGCTCGGCTTCGGCTTCCGGTGCGGCTTTCTCGGCCTGCTGCACCTGGAGATCACCCGGGACCGCCTGGAGCGGGAGTTCGGCCTGGAGCTGATCTCGACCGCGCCCAACGTGGTCAACCGGGTGATCCTGGAGGACGGCCGCGAGTTCGTGGTCACCAACCCCTCGGACTGGCCGTCCGGGCAGAAGATCTCCGACGTCTACGAGCCGATCGTCAAGTCGATGATCATCGCTCCGAGCGAGTACATCGGCGCGATCATGGAGCTGTGCCAGGGCCGGCGCGGCACCCTGCTGGGCCTGGACTACCTGTCCGAGACCCGGGTCGAGCTGCGCTACACGCTGCCGCTGGGCGAGATCATCTTCGACTTCTTCGACGCGCTGAAGTCACGCACCCGCGGCTACGCCAGCCTGGACTACGAGGCGGCCGGCGAGCAGACCGCCGACCTGGTCAAGGTCGACATCCTGCTGCAGGGCGAGCCGGTGGACGCGTTCTCGGCGATCGTGCACAAGGACAAGGCCTACGCCTACGGCGTGATGATGACGACCAAGCTGCGCGAGCTGATCCCGCGCCAGCAGTTCGAGGTGCCGATCCAGGCCGCGATCGGCGCCCGGGTGATCGCGCGGGAGAGCATCCGGGCGATCCGCAAGGACGTGCTGGCCAAGTGCTACGGCGGTGACATCACCCGCAAGCGCAAACTGCTGGAGAAGCAGAAGGAAGGCAAGAAGCGGATGAAGATGGTCGGGCGGGTCGAGGTGCCCCAGGAGGCCTTCATCGCCGCGCTGTCCACCACCGAGTCACCGGACTCCGGCAAGCGCTGACGCGCGCTGGATTGCTCGTCCGAGATCCGCCTGCGGCTTGTCAGCGGGGTGGCGTAGCGTCCCTGGACGAGACGGATCGAGCCGAGCGCCAAAGGGGGATGCGTCCCGTCATGACCGCACGAGAAGAGGCCTACACCGCCGCCCTGCAGGCCGCGGTGACTCACGCGCGACGCTGGCTCGCCTCGATGCCGGACCGGCCGATCCCGCCGCGGCGGGGCGCCGACGAACTGGTCAAGGCCTTCGGCGAGACCATCCCGGGCGGCCCGAGCGATCCGGCCGCGGCCGTCGACCTGCTGGCCGAGGGCGTCGAGGACGGCCTGATGGCGATGCCCTCCGGCCGGTTCTTCGGCTGGGTGATCGGCGGGACGCTGCCGGCCGCGCTGGCCGCCGACTGGCTGGTCAGCGCCTGGGACCAGAACGCCGGCATGCGAGGCCCGACCCCGGGCGTGGTGGCCGCCGAGGAGGCGGCCGCTCGCTGGCTGCTGGAGCTGCTCGGCCTGCCACCGGCAAGTGCCGTGGGCTTCGTGACCGGCGCGACGATGGCCAATTTCAGCTGCCTGGCGGCCGCGCGCGAGCAAGTGCTGGCCGGAGTGGGCTGGGATGTCAACGAGCGGGGGCTGAACGGGGCACCGCTGATCACGGTGCTGGTCGGCGCCGAGCGGCACGTGACGGTCGATGTGGCGCTGCGCTACCTGGGACTGGGCGCGCCGACGGTGGTGCCGGCCGATGACCAGGGCCGGATCCGCGCCGATCTGCTGGCCGAGCACCTCGATCGCCAGCCCAGCGGGCCGGCGATCCTGTGCCTGCAGGCCGGCAACCTGCACTCCGGAGCCTTCGACCCGTTCGCCGAGGCCATCGCCGTCGCTCACCAGCACGGCGCCTGGGTGCACATCGACGGCGCGTTCGGGCTGTGGGCCGCCGCCAGCCCGACCCACCGGCACCTGGTCACCGGTTACCAGGACGCCGACTCGTGGGGCACCGACGCGCACAAGACGCTCAACGTGCCCTTCGACTGCGGCGTCGCGATCGTGACCAGGCCGGCGCCGATGCGCCGCGCCTTCGGCATCGCCGCCGACTACCTGGTGCCCGACGCCGCCGGCGACCCGCTGGACCGGGCCCCGGAGATGTCCCGGCGGGCCCGGGGCGTGCCGGTGTGGGCGGCGCTGCAGTCGCTCGGCAGGTCAGGTCTGGCCGGCCTGGTGGACGGGCTGGTCTCCCACGCCCAGGCGATCGCGGCCGGCATCGCCGAGCTGGACGGCGTCGAGGTGCTCAACGACGTGGTGTTCACCCAGGTCTGCTTCTCCGTCGGGGACGAGGAGCGCACCCGTGCGGTCATGAACCACCTGCTCGCCGAGGGAGTCACCTGGATGTCGGGCTCGCGCTGGGCCGGCCGGCAGATCATCCGGGTCTCGGTCAGCAACTGGTCCACCGACGAGCAGGACGTCGAGCTGTCCCTGGCGGCCGTCCGGCGCGCTGTCGAGGCGACCGGCTAGCTGACCGGGTTAGCCGGGCGACCGGCTAGCGGAGCGGCGGGCTGGCTGAGGCGACCGACCGGTTAGCGGAGGCCGGCGAACAGGTCGTCCTCGGGCAGCGGCGCGCCGGTGGTGTCGTGCACCCGGACGAAGGTCTCGACACCCATCAGGCTGGCGAAATTCTCCCGGCCCATCCGCAAAAAGAAGATGCTCTCGTCCTGGCTGGCGTGCGCGGCCAGCGCGTCGTACTTCTGGTCGCTGAACTCGTTGGTGTCGACCCAGGTGGTGATCTGCTCGTCGGGCAGGCCGATCTCCGGCGTCTCGCCGTCCGGCTCGTCCCAGTCCGCGCCGAGCTCGAGCATGATCCGGCGGAGCTCCTGCATCCCCGATTGGGGAGCAGTGGTCCAGTAGACCTTGGCCGGCAGCCCGGTCTCGGCCACCGCGGCCATGGTGATCCGGTGCGCCTGGATGTGGTCGGGATGGCCGTAGAAGCCGTTCTCGTCGTAGCTGACCACCACATCGGGCTGGTAGCGCCGCATCAGCTCCGCCAGCCGTGCTGCCGCCTCGCTCACCGGGGTGCTCCAGAACGAGCCGGGCGCGCTGTTCTGGGGCCAGTCGATCATTCCGGAGTCGGCGTACTCCAGCAGCTCCAGGTGGCTCACGCCCAGCACCGCGCAGCTCTTCTCCAGCTCACCGCGGCGCATCTCGGCCACCGCCTCGGGGTCGTGGCCGGGATCGCCGGGCTTGACCCCGCCCGGGCCGTCCCCGCACCGGCCGTCGGTGCAGGTGACCAGCACGGTCCGGATGCCTTCTGCCGCGGCCTTGGCCAGCACGCCACCGGTGCCGGTCGCCTCGTCGTCCGGATGGGCGTGCACAGCCATGAGCGTCAAGCGCCGATCAGTCATGCCGCCACCCTAACGTCGCGTCAGTACCGCAGTAGCGGGTGCACGTGCTGAACCCAGCTGCGGACCTCGGCCACGTCGCGGGCAGCCCGGCTGAAATCGGCTCGACCGCATTGCGACAATCAGCGGCGTGGACAACGACTACCGCGCACTGAACCTGGCCAACTGGAACGAACGGGCGCCGGCGCACGCAGCCTCACCCGGCTACGCGCTGCAGCGCTTTCGCGACGATCCGAACTTCCTGTCCAAGGTGGTGCGCTTCGACCAGCCACGCCTGGGCGACATCAGCGGACTGCGCGGCCTGCACCTGCAGTGCCACATCGGCACCGACACCCTGTCGCTGCACCGGTTGGGCGCGCGGATGAGCGGGCTGGACTTCTCCGGCCCGGCGCTGGACGAAGCCCGCCAGCTGGCCGACTCGGTCGGCGCCGACATCAACTACGTGCAGGCCGACGCCTACGAGGCCCTCGATCGGTTCGGCGCCCAGCAGTTCGACCTGCTCTACACCGGGGTGGGCGCGCTGTGCTGGCTGCCCGACATCGCCCGCTGGGGCCGGCTGGTCGCCGACCTGCTCGCGCCCGGCGGCCGGCTGTTCATCCGGGAGGGGCATCCGGCGCTGTGGGCGATCGACGATCTTCGCGAGGATCACCTGCTGGCGGCGCACTACCCGTACTTCGAGACCGAGAAGCCGGTGGTGTTCGAGGAGGAGGGCACCTACGTCGAGACCGAAGTCGCCTTCGCCAACAACAGCAGCGCCAGCTGGAACCACGGAATCGGCGAGATCATCACCGCGGTGCTGGACGCCGGGCTGCGGCTCACCCAGTTCGTCGAGCATCAATCGGTGCCGTGGGAGGCGCTGCCCGGCGCGATGGTCCGCGGCGAGGATGAGGAGTGGCGGCTGATCGAGGGGCCCGAGCGGCTGCCGCTGACCTACACCCTGCAAGCGGTCAAGGACTGAGGCCTGCTCAGGTGAGCAGTGGCTGGACCTCGTGTCCGGCGAAGCGCGCGAACTCGACCAGGGGCGGCGCGTTCTCGCCGACCGAGTGCAGCGCGACCGTGGTGGCGCCTGCCTCGACGAACCGGCTGACCTGGCCGGCGAGGTCGCGGGCCGCCGGCCGGTCGGTGACCGGCACGAAGACGATCACTTCGGGCGAGCCATCCCGGCCCGCGGCTGACCGGCCGGCTCGCACCTGACCCACCGCCTCGGGCAGCTGTTCGGCGGTGGTCTCACCGGTCAGGATCACCCCGTCGCCGACCGCGCCGGCCAGTGTCAGGGTTCGCGGCCCGATTGCGCCCACCAACACTGGCGGCACCGCCTGCGGCGGCCAGGCGAGGCCGACCGCGTCGAGCGTCACGTACCGTCCGGACGTCGAGACCGTCTGCCCGTGCAGCAGCTTCCGAAGCGCCGTGGCGTACTCGGTCAGCAGGGTCATCGGCGAGGGCACCCGCGCCCCGACCTGATCCATCCAGTCCAGCACGCCGTGCCCGACGCCGGGAACCAGCCGGTCGGGGAACAGCCTGGCCAGCGTCGCCAGCTCCATCGCGGTCAGTGCCACGTTGCGCAGCGGGACCGGCAGCAGGCCGATGCCGACCCGCAGCCGCTCGGTCCAGGCCAGCACGGCCGCCGCGGTGGCGATGCCGCTCTCGGCGAAGCAGTCCTCCCACAGCCACAGCTCGGCGAGCCCGGACTGCTCGGCGGCCAGTGCCACCGGTCGCAACTGCTCCGGCGCGAGGTCGGGTGGAAAGATGACGCCCAGGTTCACCATGGCGGGCAGTATCTCAAGGCCGGCCGGCGCTCAGCCGAGCGCGCCGCGCACCGAGACGTGGCCCTTGAGCAGGTTGCGGGCGATCGTCCGGCGTTGGATCTCGTCGGTGCCCTCATAGATCCGCAGCAGCCGCAGCTCCCGGTACCAGCGCTCGACCGGCAGCTCCCGGGTGTAGCCCATCCCGCCGTGGACCTGAAGCATCCGGTCGACGATCTCGTTGGCCTTGACGCCGCCGTACAGCTTGGCGATCGACTGGGCCTGCCGGGAGTCCAGGCCCGAGTCGACCTGGAAGGCCGCCGACAGCACCAGCCAGCGCAGCGCCTCGATCTCCACCGCGGAGTCGGCGATCATCCACTGGATCGCCTGCCGTTCGGCGATCGGCTTGCCGAAGGTCACCCGGGTGCGGGCGTGCTCCATCGCCATCTCGACGAGCCGCTCGCAGGCGCCGAGCGCGCGGGCCGGCAGCAGGTACCGGCCGCGGCCGATCCACTGCATGGCCAAGGCGAAACCCTGCCCGACCTCGCCCAGGACGTTGCGGGCCGGCACCCGCACCTCGTCGAAAACCAGCGCCGCCGGGCCCCACTCGCCCATGGTGTCGATCGGCTCGGACTTCCAGCCCATCTCGCGGTCGGCCAGGAAGCAGGTCACCCCGCCGTTGACGCCCTTCTCGGCGTCGGTGACCGCGAACACCATGGCGAAGTCGGCGTCCGCGCCGCCGGTGATGAACGTCTTCTCGCCGTTGATGACCCAGTCCTCGCCGTCCTGGCGCGCCGAGGTGCGGATCGCCTGCAGGTCCGAGCCCGCGCCCGGCTCGGTGATCGCGAAGCAGGACCGCCGCTGGCCCTCGATGGTCGGCAGCAGGTACTTCTGCTTCTGCGAGTCGTTGGCGTGGAACAGGATGTTGTCGGCCGCGCCGCCGAAGTAGAACGGCACGAAGGTCCGGCCCAGCTCGACCTCGACCAGCGCGGTCATCACCGCGGACAGACCCATGCCGCCGTACTCGACGGGCGTCTGGATGCCCCAGAAGCCGAACTTCCTGGCCTTGGCCCGAAGCTCGCTGACCTCCTCGTAGCTGATGCCCGGCTGGCCGGCCCGTTCCCGGCGCAGCACCGTCGGCTCCAGGGGCGCAATCTCCCGCTGGACGAAGTTGCGCACCCAGTCCCGGGTCTGCAGCTCTTCTTCAGTCAGGGAGAAGTCCATAGCCGGGGTGTCCTCATCGCTAGCGCCGAACGAAGCTTCCTCGAATCTAACCGGCGCGAGCCATCAGGGTTCGATGACGATCTTGCCGACCAGCTCACCGGCCTGCATCGCGGCCAACCCGTCGGCCACCTGCTCCAGCGGCAACGTCCGATCGATCCGCGGCCGCAGGCCGGTCACCCGCAGGAAGGAGATCAGCTCGCCGAGCTCGGCGCGGGTGCCCATCGTGGAGCCGATCACCTGCAGCTGCAAAAAGAAGATCCGGTTCAGCTCGGCCGGCGGCATCGCCCCGGAGGTGGCTCCGGAGATCACGATCCGGCCGCCGGGCCGCAGCGACTTCAGCGAGTGTGACCAGGTGGCCTCCCCGACGGTCTCCAGCACCGCGTCGACCCGCTCGGGCAGCCGGGCGCCGGAGGCGAAGGCCTGGTGGGCGCCCAGCTCCAGCGCGGTGGCCTGCTTGGCCTCGGTGCGGGCGGTCGCCCAGACCCGCAGCCCGGCGGCCCGGGCCAGGCCGATACACGCCGAGGCCACCCCGCCGGTGGCGCCCTGCACCAGCACGGTGTGCCCCGGCCGCAACTCGGAATTGACGAACAGCATCCGGTAGGCGGTCAGCCAGGCCGTCGGCAGGCAGGCCGCCTCGGCGAAGGACAGCTCAGCCGGCTTGGGCAGCAGGTTGGCGGTGGGCACCGTCACCAGTTCGGCCAGCGCGCCCTGGTGCTTCTCGCTCAGCAGCGAGCGGCCGGGGTCCAGGGTCTCGTCGCCCGACCAGTCCTCGGCGCTGATCACCGAATGCAGCACCACCTCCTGGCCGGTCGCGGTGTCGACGCCGGCCGCGTCGCCACCCAGGATCATCGGCAGCTGGCTCTCTTTGATGCCGACCCCGCGCAGCGTCCACAGGTCGTGGTGGTTGAGGCTGGCGGCCTTGACCCGCACCGTGCTCCAACCCGGCCGCGGTTCGGGCTCGGGGCGCTCGCCGACCACCAGCCCGTCCAGCGGGGCGTCCGGGTTCAGGGCACTGGCGTAGGCAGCTCGCATGGCACGACCCTAACGCCACCTGGCTCGCAAGGCGTCAGCTCGCGAGTGTCAGCGCGCGAGGTCCAGGTCAGGACGGTAGAGGTCGAGCCACATTGCCAGATCCAGCGTCCGCTCCAGGCCGAGCCGGGTCAGCCTCTCCAGGACGGCTGAGTCGTCACCGACCGCGCCGGCCAACCAGTTCCGGTCCACCAGTTCGAAGACGGCGTGGTTCGGATCGGACAGGACCTCCCTGCCCTGCTCCTGAAGTTCGCGCGTGTAGTACGGGTCCTGGGTGGACGGGTACGCGCTCTTGGCCCGCCACGCGACCGACTTCGGCAGCATGTCCTTGACGGCCCCGCGCAGCAGGCTTTTCTCCTTGCCGTCGTAGTTCTTCATCGCCCAGGACGTGTTGTACACGTACTCGATGAGCCGGTGGTCGCAGAACGGCACCCGGACCTCCAGCCCGACGGCCATGCTCAACCGGTCCTTGCGGTCGAGAAGGTTGCGAATGAACCGGGTCAGGTGCAGGTAGAGCATGATGCGCATGCGGTGTTCGAAGTCGTCGTCGGAGTCTGACCGCTCGACCTCGGCCACCGCCTTGTCGTACATGTCCTGCCGGTACTCTTCCAGCCTCAGCCTGGCCAGCAGGTCCGGCCGCAGCCCGGTCCCGTCCTTGTCCAACGGGCCTATGCTCATCGCGATCCACGGGAACGCGCGTGCCTGCTGGATCTGCGGAACGCGCATGTGCCGGTACCCACCGAAGATCTCATCGGAGGACTCGCCGGACAGGGCCACGGTCGACCGCTTCCGGATCTCCTTGAACATCAGGTACAGCGAGAAGTCCATGTCGCCGAGGTTCACCGGGATGTCCCGCGCGAGCAGTACAGCCTTGCGCACCTCGGGATCGGCCAATGCCTTCGAGTCGAGCACGATATCCAGATGGTCAGACCCCACGTGACGTGCGACGTCGTGCACGTAGGGCGCATCAGCCGTGACCTGAAAATCGTTGGACTCGAAAGTGTCTGCGTAACCTCTGAAGTCCACCGAGAACGTCCGTACCCGCTCGCTTCCCAGGTGGGACGCGGCCAGAGCGGTGAGAGTGCTCGAGTCCAGGCCGCCTGACAGCAGCACGCAGCGCGGCACGTCGGCGACGAGTTGGTGGCTGACGCTGTCGTCCAGCAGTTCGCGGATCCTGCTCACCGTGACGCCGAGGTCGTCGGTGTGCGGGCGGGTCTCCAAGCGCCAGTAGGTGCGTTCGCGCAGGCCGTGCTCGTCCACCGTGACGATCGTGGCAGGCTCCACCTGCCGCATTCCTGACCAGAAATTCTTCCCCGGGTTGTAGGCGTAGGAGAACGCCTCACGCAACCCGTCCATGTCGACTACCCGCTTGGCGATTGGATTGGCCAGGATCGCCTTGGGTTCCGAGCCGAACAGCACACCGTCGGCCGTGGGGTAGAAGTAGAAGGGCTTGATCCCAATCCGGTCGCGGACCATGACCAGCTTCCGGTCCCTGGCGTCCCAGATCGCGAAGGCGAACATGCCGATAAGCCGCTCGGCCACTCCCGCGCCCCACTGGAGGTAGCCGCGCAGTATCACCTCGGTGTCGCTGGCGGTGGTGAACTGCTCGCCCCCGCGCGTCAATTCCTCGCGTAGCTCGACGAAGTTGTACACCTCACCGCTGAAGACCAGCGTCACCTCGCCATGGGGGGTATGGGCCGACATCGGTTGCACGCCACCGACAAGGTCGATCACCGAGAGCCTCCGGTGCCCCAGGGCGGCGTTGCGGTCCGTCCACGTACCTGATGCGTCCGGACCTCGACACGCCATGGTCTGCGTCATCGCGTCCAGGGTTTCCCCTTCTCGGGTCAGATCTCGGTCGAACGACACCCAGCCGGTTATTCCACACATCTGCCAGTCTCCTGTCGGTTTCTTGGCTCGCGGATGGCACGTGCAGAACCCCCATGGACCCCCGTCCGGCGTGTGGTCGGACCACCGCGTCGGGGCTTTCGGCCAGGTCCTCCGGTAGGCCAAAACGGAAAGAATGCTTCATCAGCATTGCTGAAGAGGGCAGGGGAGTTTCTTGGGCATTGCCGGATTAAAGGTATTCGATTGAAAGTTACTGATTTGAGACTGATAGGGGTCGAGCGCGCTGTCAAAGGCGGCGGCCGCGCCGCCGTGCTGCGGGCTCCTCTAGGCTGATGCGGTGGCACTTCCCCGCACGCCCTGGCGTCGGCGTCCGTTGCTGGTGCTGATCATTCTGGTTCTGCTGCTGGCGATCGGTTACACCGCCCGGGCGTTCGACGGTGACTCCCGGACCGGCTCGTGGCCAGGCGGCTCGCACCTCAGCGGGCCGCACCTGGTCACCGGCTCGACCGGCTTGAACCCGCGAGCCGGTAGCTGACCCAGCCGGCCTAAGCCGCAACTCCCACGACGCCGGCTGCGCAACCTTCACCAATTTTAGGGATGACGCGCCATTTCGCCGCAGTGAGGATTAAGGCGTAAAGCCCGCGGAGCCCGGGGCAAAGAATAAGTTCCGTTGTCTTAATGGTGCCCCCGTTGAGGGGCTTTCGAAAAGCGAGAGGGGTTTAAACATGACTTCAGGGAACTATGATCCTCAGGTTCAGAACATGGTGGAGGTTCTCACCGAGAACGGCTTCCCGACTTTGGGCAGATATCTTGCGGAAGAAATGGATCCCAGCAAGCCTGGCGGGGCTTCCGACGAGGTCGATGCGCTGAAAGTGTGCGTCGAAGATGCGGTGCGGACGTTCGTGGAAAGCAGGTCGAAGTAGGCTGGGACACCGCGGCGTGCTTCCCAGGTCTGTTGCCTGAAAGAGCAAGGCTCGGATCTGGGATCAGAGTCGAAGGGTCGTACCGTTCCACTAACTTCGATGTGGCAATAGGCCGATGCGCCGACGCCGGTCGGGACGGTACGACCTGACCCACCGTAGTTCCTGGTAAGCACGTGAACGGCCACGTTGAATCAAGCAAAAGCGGCGCCATTTCGGGTCGCTTTTGCGTTCATCGGCGCCAAGGCGCACGTGAGCGGGTTTACTCCGCCTCTGCCGCCCAGGACGGCGGCCGCTTGGCGGCGAAGGCCGCGATGCCTTCCTGCGCCTGCGGGCTGGCGAAATAGCCGGCCGACAGCCGGCTCATCTCGGCGAGTTCCTCGGCCATCGACAGCGAGCCCCGGTCCCGGCGCAGCAGCTGCTTGACGCCGGCCAGCGCCGCCGGCTCGCACAACCGCAGCATCGCGGTGTAGCGCGCCACCTCGGCCGGGACGTCGTCGCTGACGCTGTTGAGCAAGCCGATCTCGCGAGCGCGGTCCGCGCCGAAGGTCTCACCGGTCAGGAACAGCTCCAGCGCCGGACGGGGCGCCACCCTGGGCAGCACCGGCACCGAGATCACCGCAGGCACCAGGCCCAGGCGCACCTCGGTGAACGCGAAGTCGGCGTGCTCGGCGCCCACCGCGATGTCGCAGGCGGCGATCAGGCCGATGCCGCCGGCGCGCGCCTTGCCCTGGACCTGCGCGATCACCGGCTTGTCGAATTCCCAGAGCCGTTGCAGCAGCGCGGGAAACGCCACGATCGGCTGATCCTCGGCGGCGACGCCGGCCACGGTGGTCAGGTCCATCCCGGAGGAGAACACCGGGCCGGTGTGGCCCAGCACCACGCTGCGCACCCTCGGGTCCGCCGCTGCCTCGTCCAGCCGCTGGCGCAGCTGGCCGAGCAGGTCCGCCGATAGCGCGTTGCGCCGCTGCGGGGCGTCCAGGGTGATCCGGGCCACGGATTCGGCCACCTCGTATCCGACCGTGCCGACCGTTCCGGAACTCGCGCCGGCAGCCTCTGAACTGGTGCTCACACCTCTCCAACCCCTCGGTGGGTAGCCGCCGGACAGCACGCGGGCGAGCGGCTTTTCGCACCTGTCGGCGGGTCGGGTGCAGCCGTGCGCTGTAGGCATTCAACACTGGTGCCATGCCATCCGCACTGCCGCTCGGCGATCCGGCGCCGTCCAGCGGTCGCCTGACCGAGACCGCGCTGCTGAGCCTGCGCGCCCAGCCGCTCGGCTTCTACGTGCACGTGCCGTTCTGCGCGAGCCGGTGCGGCTACTGCGACTTCAACACCTACACCGCCCAGGAACTGGGCCCCGGGGTCAGCCAGGGCTCCTACGCCGACACGGTGCTGGCCGAGATCAGGCTGGCCCGCACCGTGTTGCCGGCCAGCGCGCCGCCGGTCTCGACGGTGTTCTTCGGGGGCGGCACGCCCACCCTGCTGCCGGCCGAGCACCTGGGCCTGGTGCTGGCCGAGATCGGGGCGGAGTTCGGGCTGGCGCCCGACGCCGAGGTCACCACCGAGGCCAACCCCGAGTCGGTGACGCCGGCCTACCTGGCCAAGCTGCGGGCAGCCGGCTTCACCCGCATTTCGCTCGGCATGCAGTCAGCCGTCGGGCACGTGCTGGCGGTGCTGGAACGCCAGCACCGGCCACAGCGGGCGGTGCAGGCGGTGGCCGAGGCCCGGGCGGCGGGATTCACCCACGTCAACCTCGACCTGATCTACGGCACGCCGGGGGAGACCGACACCGACTGGCAGGCATCACTGGACGCCGCGATCGGCTCGGGTGCTGACCATGTCAGCGCCTACGCCCTGATCGTCGAGGACGGCACCGCGCTGGCTCGCAAGGTTGCCTCCGGCGCGGTGCCGGCCCCGGACGACGACGTGCTGGCCGATCGTTACCTGCAAGCCGATGACACGCTGGCCGCCGGCGGCTTCAGCTGGTACGAGGTGTCGAACTGGGCCCGGACGTCCGAGGCCAGGTCCCGTCACAACCAGCTGTACTGGGCCGGGGCGAACTGGTGGGGAGCGGGTCCCGGCGCGCACAGCCACATCGGCGGCACCCGGTGGTGGAACGTCAAGCACCCCTCCCGCTACACCGCGGCGCTGGACGCCGGCCGCAGCCCGGCAGCCGGCCGGGAGACCCTGGACGAGCGGGCCCGGCTGACCGAGCGGCTGATGCTCCAGGTGCGGATGGTCCAGGGCCTGCGGCTGGACACCCTGCCCGGGGCGGCCACCCGGCACGCCGAGCAGTGCCTGAGCTGGGGGCTGGCCGAGCGCGAGCCGCTGGCCCGCGGCCGGCTGGTGCTCACCCAGCGCGGCCGGCTGCTGGCCGACGCCGTGGTGCGCGACCTGCTCGACGTGCTCCAGCGGTAACCGCCGGCCCAGGCCTCAGGGGCGCTTCTTGGGACGCAGCTCGTCCAGGTCGAGCACCCGGACGTGCAGGGTGTGCCGCTGCTGCAGGGCCGCCCGGACCGCCCGGTGCAGGCCGTCCTCGAGGTAGAGCTCGCCGTCCCACTGCACGGCATGCGGGAACAGGTCGCCGTAGAAGGTGGAGTCCTCGTCGAGCAGCTTGTCCAGCGCCAACTCGCGCTTGGTGGTGGTCAGCTCGTCCAGTCGCACCGGCCTGGGCGCGACGTTCGCCCAGTCGCGGGTGGACAACTTGTGGTCGGGGTAGGGCCTGCTGTCCCGTACCGCCTTGAAGATCACGTGGCGCACCTTCCGCTTTCGAGCGCGTGTTCTGCGCGAACACCGTTGTGCACCCTAACCGTTGTCACCCCGGCGACGGTGACGTGTTGGCAGCTCGGCACGGTTGTCACACCCTGGCGGGCCCGGTCCAACTAAGCTGGAGGCCGGATCGGTGTGAGGAGGCGATGAGATGAACGTAGAGGAACGCAAACTCGAGGTGCTGCGCGCGATCGTCGAGGACTTCATCGCCACCAACGAGCCGGTCGGCAGCAAGGCGATCGTCGACCGGCACAACCTGGGCGTGTCGCCCGCCACGATCCGCAACGACATGGCGGCCCTGGAGGACGAGGGCCTGATCCACCAGCCGCACACCTCGGCCGGCCGGGTGCCGACCGACGCCGGGTACCGGATCTTCGTCGACCGGCTGACCTCGTTGAAGCCGCTGTCGGCGGCCGAGCGGCGGGCGATCGAGAAGTTCCTGGACACCGCGGTGGATCTGGACGGGGTGCTGCAGAACGCGGTCCGGGCGCTGGCCCAGCTGACCCGCAACGTGGCCGTGGTGCAGTACCCGTCGCTGTCGCGCTCCCGGGTCCGGCACATGGAGACGGTGCTGCTGAGCCCGTCCCGGCTGATGCTGGTGCTGATCACCGACACCGGACGGGTGGAGCAGCGGGTCGTCGAGCTGCCCGGGCCGGTCGAGCCCGACGACGTCGCCGAGCTGCGCACCACCCTCAACGCCAAGCTGCGTGACAAGCGGCTGGCCGAGGCGCCGGCGATCGTGTCCGAGCTGCCCGCCGCGGTGCCGGGGCACCTGAGCGGCCTGGTGGGCATCCTGAGCGCGGTGCTGCTGGAGGCTTTGGTCGAGCACCCGTCCGAGCGGGTGGTGCTGGCCGGCTCGGCGAACCTGACCGAGCGCTCGCTGGACTTCCCGGCGATCCGGCCGGTGCTCGAAGCCCTGGAGGAGCAGGTGGTGCTGCTGCGGCTGCTGGACCAGCAGTCCAGCACCACCGGCCAGGTGCTGGTGCGGATCGGTGGCGAGAACAGCTACGAGGGGCTGCAGACCACCTCGGTGGTGTCGGCGGGTTACGGCCCCAGCGGCATGTCGCTCGGCGGGGTGGGAGTGCTCGGGCCGCGCCGGATGGACTACGCCCACACCATGGCCAGGGTGGCCGCGGTGGCCCGCTACGTCGGGGATCTGCTGGCCGAGGGCTGATCTGCTGCCGGCGCGGCGAGCCGGCCGGCACTTTTCCGTACACTCGACCTGAGTGTTTGGCACTCAGGGTTGCTGAGTGCCAGTAGAGACTGAGGTGGATGCACCGGTGGCAGGTACCGTCCGGAATTACTACGGGATGCTCAACGTCGGCAGCGACGCGACGGCAGAAGAGATCAAGCGCGCGTACCGCAAGCTCGCCCGTGAGTTGCACCCTGACGTCAACCCGGACCCGCAGGCGCAGAACCGGTTCAAAGAGGTCACCACCGCCTACGAGGTGCTGTCGGACCCGGAGAAGCGCCGGATCGTCGACCTGGGCGGTGACCCGCTGGCCACCGCCGGCGCGGGCAACGGCAACCCGTTCGGGGCCGGTTTCGGCGGCTTCGGCGACATCTTCGAGACCTTCTTCGGGGGTGCGGCCGGCGGCGCCCGCGGCCCGCGCAGCCGGGTGCGCCAGGGTGCTGACGCGCTGCTCCGGATCGAGCTGAGCATGGCCGACATGGCCTTCGGCGTGCAGAAGGACATCGCCGTCGAGACGGCGGTCACCTGCCAGACCTGCCATGGCGACGGCTGCGCCCCGGGAACCCGGCCGCGGACCTGTGACACCTGCGGTGGCCGGGGCGAGGTCCAGTCGATGCAGCGCTCGCTGCTCGGGCCGGTGATGACCAGCCGGTCCTGCCCGACCTGCGGCGGCACCGGCCAGCAGATCCCGTCACCCTGCCTGAGCTGTTCCGGCGAGGGCCGGGTGCGGGCCCGCCGGACCATCTCGGTCGACGTCCCGGGCGGCATCGAGGACGGCATGCGGATCCGGATGACCGGCCAGGGCGAGGTCGGCCCGGGCGGCGGTCCCGCCGGTGACCTCTACATCGAGGTCACCGAGCAGCCGCACGAGACCTTCACCCGCGAGGGCTCGGACCTGCACTGCACGCTGGCGGTGCCGATGACCGCCGCGGCGCTGGGCACCGAGCTGACCCTGACCACCCTGGACGGCGAGGAGCGGGTCGAGATCCGGCCCGGGACGCAGTCCGGAGCGGTGATCACGCTGCGTGGCAAGGGAGTGCCCCGGTTGCGCAGCACCACCCGGGGCGACCTGCACGTCCACGTCGAGGTGCGCACCCCGACCCGGCTCGATGACGCGCAGGAGAAGCTGCTGCGCGAGCTCGCCGAGTTGCGCAACGAGGACATCGGCATGGGCGGCAACCGCGGCGGGCTGTTCTCCAAGGTCCGCGACGCCTTCGGCACCCGCTGAGCCGGCCGTCCGCGCCGTGACGCCGCCGCTGTTCCTGGTACCCGGGCTCGGCGACGGCGACACCATCGTGCTGAGCGGCGCGGAGGCTCATCACGCGGCCACGGTGAAGCGGCTGGCGGTGGGGGAGCAGGCGCTGCTGGCCGATGGCCGCGGTGGCTTGGCCGAGGTCCGGGCCAGCCAGGTGAGCTCTGACCGGGTGGTGTTCCAGGTGCTGTCGCGCACCTCGCTGCCCCCTGCTGAGCCGCGGCTGGTGGTGGTGCAGGCGCTGCCCAAGGGCGAGCGGGCCGAGCTGGCGGTGGAGTTGCTGACCGAGCTGGGCGTGGACGAGATCGTGCCGTGGTCGGCTGCCCGCTCGATCGGCCAGTGGAAGGGTGACCGGGTGGCCAAGGGCCTGGCCAAGTGGCAGCGGGCGGCGCAGGCGGCGGCCAAGCAGAGCCGCCGGGCCCGGATTCCCGAGGTGTCGGAACTGGCCGGCAGCGACCAGGTGGCCGACCGGGTCGCTGCCGCCGGGTTGGCGCTGCTGCTGCACGAGGAGGCGGATGAGCCGCTGAGCCGTCTCAGCGTTCCGGCCGGCGGCGAGCTGCTGCTGGTGGTGGGTCCCGAGGGCGGCCTGACGCCGGACGAGTTGGCGCTGTTCACCGGCCGCGGCGGTCGGCCGGTGCGGTTGGGGGCGGAGGTGCTGCGGACCTCGACCGCCGGCGCCGCCGCGCTGGCGGTGCTGTCGGTGGCACTGGGCCGGTGGGGCTGAGCCGGTGGGGCTGAGCCCAACGCGGTCGGGCGCTCGCGCTAGCGTCTTGCCCATGGTCGAAGACTGCCTGTTCTGCAAGATCGTCGCCGGCGAGGTGCCGGCCACCGTGGTGCTCTCCGGCGCCGACTGGCTGGCCTTCGAGGACATCGGGCCGAAGGCGCCGGTGCACGTCCTGGTGGTGCCCAAGCGGCACCTGGCCGACATCGGTGAGCTGGGCTCCGACCCGGCGGTCGCGGCGGCGGTGGTCGCCGGCATCGGCGCGGTGGCCCGGCATCTGGGCCTGTCGGCCTACCGGACGGTGTTCAACACCGGCGCGGCGGCCGGCCAGTCGGTCTTTCACGCGCACGCCCATGTGCTCGGCGGGCGCGACCTGGGCTGGCCGCCGGGCTGAGCCGGGAGGCACCGGGCCGTTGTGGCCCGGCTTAGGATGGAATAGACCCGGGCATAACTACAGTTTGGTTATAGCAAGGTACGGGTAAAGTAGAAGGCACCAGGCTCTCAGCGTCCTCCAGAGACAGAAAGCAGCGCAGAAGCACTTGTCGGAACCGACACCAGCACGGCCACGCCAACGCGTCCAGACTCCGTTCGTGGTCCCTGGGAAGCTGTCGATGGTGGGCCTGCTCGGACCGCGTGACGAGCTCCTGAAGCTCATGGAAGCGCGACTGGACTCCGAGATCCATGTGCGCGGCAACGAGATCACGGTGACCGGTGAACCCGGCGACAACGCTCTGGCCATCAGGCTCTTCGAGGAGTTGGTTCAACTTATGCAGTCCGGACACGACCTGACCGCGGACTCGGTGGGCCGCACGCTCGGCATCTTGCAGGCCGACACCGAGCAGCGGCCGGCCGAGGTGCTCAGCCTGAACATCCTGTCCCGGCGCGGCAAGAACATCCGGCCCAAGACGGTGAACCAGAAGCGCTACGTCGACTCCATCGACGAGCACACCATCGTCTTCGGCATCGGCCCGGCCGGCACCGGCAAGACCTACCTGGCGGTGGCCAAGGCGGTGCAGGCCCTGCAGGCCAAGCGTGTCAACCGGATCATCCTGACCCGGCCGGCGGTCGAGGCCGGCGAGCGCCTGGGCTTTCTGCCCGGCACCCTCAACGACAAGATCGACCCGTACCTGCGCCCGCTGATGGACGCCTTGCACGACATGCTCGATCCCGAGTCGGTGCCCCGGCTGCTACAGGCCGGCACCATCGAGGTCGCGCCGCTGGCCTATATGCGCGGGCGCACCCTCAACGACGCGTTCGTGATCCTGGACGAGGCCCAGAACACCACGCCCGAGCAGATGAAGATGTTCCTGACCCGGCTCGGTTTCGGGTCAAAGATCGTGGTCACCGGTGACATCACCCAGGTGGACCTGCCCAACGGCTCCAAGTCCGGGCTGCGGGTGGTCCGCGACATCCTCAGCGACGTCGAGGACATCGAGTTCGCCTATCTCGACTCCAAGGACGTCGTGCGCCACCAGCTGGTGGGCAACATCGTCGAGGCGTATTCCAAATACGACGACGCGAGCTAGGGCGGCTGACGCCGATGAGCGGCTCACCCGAGCCTGAGCGGTCGAGCCGAGTGGCGAATGAGCGTTCATGAGCATTGAGGTAAACAACGAGTCCGGCGTGCGTGTCGACGAGCGGGCGATCAGCTCGGCCGCCCGGTACGTGCTGGACTCCCTCGGCATCAACCCGTTGGCAGAGCTGTCCATCCTGGTGGTCGACGAGGCAGCCATGTCGACGCTGCACAAGCAGTGGCTGGACCTGGACGGCCCGACCGATGTGATGGCCTTTCCGATGGACACCCTCGACGACAAGCCAGGGCTCGAGACCGACCCCGGCCCGTCGTTGCTCGGCGATGTGATCCTGTGCCCGTCGGTCGCGGCCAAGCAGGCCGAGGAGGCCGGGCACAGCACCGACGCCGAGCTGTTCCTGCTGACCACCCACGGCGTGCTGCACCTGCTCGGCTATGACCACGGCGAGCCCGAGGATGAGCGCGAGATGTTCGACTTGCAGTCCCGGCTGGTCACCGGTTGGGCCGAGGCCACCGGCCGCGGCCCGATCCGAACGCCGTTGCCCGGCACCGCCGGCCAGAAACGCGGCTAGGGCTGCTGGCATGAGCGGGCTCTATCTGGTGCTGCTGATCGTGGCGCTGCTGCTGGTGCCGGTTGCCGGAGCCCTGGCGGCGGTCGACGCCGCGCTGGCCCGGGTGTCGGTCGCCCGGGTCGAGGAGGAGTACGTCCGCGAGGGCCGGCGTGGCGCGGTGTCGCTGTCCAAGGTGCTCAACGACCGGGCCCGGCACACCAACCTGATCCTGCTGCTGCGGGTCGCGGCCGAGCTCACCGCCACCGTGTTCGCCACCGTGGTGGCCACCTCGGAGTGGGGCACCAACTGGCCGGTGGTGCTGCTGACCGTCGCGGTGATGGTGGTGGTCTCCTACGTCCTGATCGGGGTGGGCCCGCGCACCCTGGGCCGTCAGCACGTCTATCCGGTGGCGCTGGCCGGCGCCGGTCCGGTGCTCTGGCTGGGCCGGGTCTTCGGCCCGCTGGCCTCGCTGCTGATCCTGCTGGGCAACGCGCTCACCCCGGGCAAGGGCCTGCGTGACGGCCCGTTCTCCTCCGAGGTCGAGATCCGCGAGCTGGTGAACCTGGCGGAGTCGCGCGGCGTCGTGGAGCGCGGCGAGCGGGAGATGATCCAGTCGGTCTTCGACCTCGGTGACACGATCGCCCGCGAGGTGATGGTGCCGCGCACCGAGGTGGTCTGGATCGAGAGCACCAAGACCGTGCCGCAGGCGCTGGCGCTGGCGCTGCGGTCAGGTTTCAGCCGGATTCCGGTGGTGGCCGACAACGTCGACGACGTCGTGGGGATGGTGTACCTCAAGGACCTGGTGCGCCGCGCCCAGGACCAGGAACGGGCCCGGCAGACCAAGCTCGACGAGGTGATGCGGCCGCCCACCTTCGTGCCGGAGTCCAAACCGGTCGATGAGCTGCTGCGCGAGATGCAGGCCCACTACCAGCATCTGGCCATCGTCATCGACGAGTACGGCGGCACCGCCGGCCTGGTGACGATCGAGGACATCCTGGAAGAGATCGTCGGTGAGATCCGCGACGAGTACGACGTCGAGCGGGTGCCGGTGGAGAAACTGGATGACGGTTCGCTGCGGCTGACCGCCCGGCTGCCGGTGGAGGACCTCGGCGAGCTGTTCGGGGTCGAGCTGCCCCGCGGCGACGATGTCGAGACGGTCGGCGGGCTGCTGGCCCAGCTGCTCGGCCGGGTGCCGATCGCCGGCTCGTCGGCCACCGCCTACGGCCTGCAGCTCACCGCCGAGAGCGTGGGCGGGCGCCGAAACCGGATCGACACGGTGCTGGCCCGCAGGGTGGAAGAGGTCGAGGATCGCGAGGATGAGGATGCTTGAGGCGCCGGTCGGTGAGGACGGCTCGCTGCAGGGCGAGGACGCCAAGCTGGTGACCCTGGCCCGCGCCACCCGGGCCCGCACCGGCGCGGCCCAGGGCGCGGCCGTGCGCGACACCGACGGGCGCACCTACGCGGCGGCGAGCGTGGCGCTGCCCTCGCTTCGGCTGTCGGCGCTGCAGGTGGCGGTGGCGATGGCGGTCTCCGCCGGCGCGCCGGGCCTGGAGGCAGCGGTGGTGCTGTCCGCCGGCGCCGAAGGCGACCCGGCCGGTGCCGCGGCGGTGGCCGAGCTGACGCCGGCGGCGGTCGTGTACGCCGTCGACGAGCGCGGCCGGCTGCCTGCCTGAGGTCAGCGGTCAATCGCCCGGAAACACCACTCCCGGCCGGGGGCGGCTTCACGTTCAAGATGCGCTGAGCCGAAGCGCCGTCGCGTTCGAATCAAGCCGCGCCGCGCGGTCATCAGCATTGCGACGGGCGGAGGCAGCGTCATCCCCGCAGGTCCAGTTCGACCAGCGGCTCGGACCGGAGGTGCCTGACGAATCCGGTCGGGCTGGTGTCCCACTCGTCCGCGGTCAGCACCGTGACGTTGACATCACGGCTGAGCTTGCGGGAGGCGCTGTCGGCTTCCCTGCGGATCGCGTCAACGTCTGCGCTGCCGACGACCATGAGGTCGACGTCCTGGGGAAGTGGGCCTGGTTGGCCGTGGTAACGGCGCGCCCATGAGCCGTAGATTAGCGCGCGATCGACACCGAGCAGCCCGCGAAGTTGGGTTTCCAGGACAGCCTTCGGTCCGATGGTCTTGAGCAGGATCGAGTGGAGTTCATTGAAGATGGGAGAGATCGTGTTTGCCCAGACGCTGCGTCGGCCGCTGCGCAATTCGGTCTCGAGCAGGCCGGCCTCGACGAGCCGCTCGACCTCGCGCGCGACTGTAGGCTGCGGACGGCGGGATCGCTCGACGAGTTCAGGGATCGTGAAGTGGCGCTCTGGCTCTAGGTAAGTGGCGCCAAGGATGTGCAGCTGCGTGTCGCTGCGGAAGATCGGCGCAAGCCGAGGCGGAGCTGTACTCACACAACGCATTGTGTCATGCGTTGTGTGAGTAATCAAGTACAGGTACAGCCGTATCGGTGGCTGCGATTGCTGCGCACGGCTGGAAACGGCTACCGGACTGATCCTTGTCAAGTGCTCGGCGCGAGGGTCGACCTGCCGACCCGTGGTTCTCGGGACCCGGGCAAGGCTGGGAGGATGGCTGGTGTGACCGGGTCTTCCACCAGCTACCGCTCTGGCTTCTGCGCGTTCGTGGGCCGTCCCAACGCCGGCAAGTCGACGCTGACCAACGCCCTGATCGGCTCCAAGATCGTGATCACCAGTGACAAGCCGCAGACCACCCGTCGGGCCGTCCGCGGGGTGCTCAGCCGGCCGGATGGCCAGCTCGTGATCGTCGACACTCCCGGCCTGCACCGGCCCCGGACGCTGCTGGGCCAGCGGCTCAACGACGTGGTGCGCGAGGCGCTGTCCGAGGTGGACGTGGTGGGCTTCTGCATTCCGGCCAACGACAAGATCGGCCCCGGCGACCGGTTCATCGCCGCCGAGCTGCAGGCGCTGAAAGCTCCGGCGGTGGCGATCGTCACCAAGACCGACACGGTCAACAAGCAACGGGTCGCCGAGCAGCTGATGGCGATCAGCAAGCTCGGCGAGTTCGTCGAGATCGTTCCGGTGTCGGCCCGCGCCGGTGACCAGGTCAGCCTGCTGGCCGATCTGCTGATGGCGCGGCTGCCCGAAGGCCCGCAGCTGTACCCGGTGGAGATGACCACCGACGAGAGCGAGATGAGCCGGATCGCCGAGTTGATCCGCGAGGCGGCGCTGACCGACGTCCGCGACGAGCTGCCGCACTCGATCGCGGTCACGGTGGAGGAGATGAACCCGCGCGAGGGCGGCGCGGCCGGCGGCCGGTTGCCGCTGATCGACATTTTCGCGACCCTGCACCTGGAGCGCTCCAGCCAGAAGCCGATCATCCTGGGCAGCGGTGGCAGCCGGCTGAAGCGGATCGGCGCCGACGCCCGGCGCGGCATCGAGGCGCTGCTGGGCCGGCGGGTCAACCTCAACCTGCACGTCGCGGTGATGGGCGAGTGGCAGCGCGACCCCAAGAAGCTCGATCGGCTCGGCTTCTAGACCGTGCTGAACCGCTACCGAGCCGCCTTTGCGATACCCGGGACGGTGGAATTCTCCGCCGCCGGATTCCTGGCGCGGATTACCCTGGCCATCTACCCGATCGCGATCGTGCTGATCATCTCGGGGCGCACCAATTCCTACGGCTTCGCCGGAGTGGTCAGCGGGTGCTACGTCCTGGGCGGCGCGGTCGGCAACCCGGTGGCGGCGGTGCTGGTCGACAAGCTCGGGCAGCACCGGGTGCTGCCATGGTTCCTGATCGGCCACCTGCTCTCCACCGCGGCGTTCGGCGCGCTGATCACGGTGCACGCGCCGCTCTGGACGCTGGTCGCGCCGGCGGTGCTGATGGGCATCACCATGCTCAACATCGGCGCGCTGGTGCGGGCCCGCTGGTCCTACATCTGGCCCGGCGAGGCCCCGGAGCGCTCGACCGGCTACTCGATCGAATCCACCCTGGACGAGGTGATCTTCGTCCTAGGGCCGCTGGTCGCCACCGTGCTGGCCATCCATACCCACCCGCTGGTGACTCTGGGACTGGCGCTGCTGGTGATCAGCATCGGCACCATGTGGCTGGCGGCGCTGCGGTCCACCGAGCCGCCGGTGCGGATCCGAGTGGCCGGCGAGCGACACGAGTTCGCCTTGCGGTTTCGGGGGATGTCGCTGATCACCGGGTGCATGGTGTTCATGGGCGCGGTCTTCGGCAGCGTCGAGGTGACGATGATCGCCTTCTGCGGCCAGTACGGCCAGCGGGCCAGCGCCGGCTGGGTGATAGCCAGCTTCGCCGCCGGCAGCGCGGTGTCGGCCCTGGTCTACGGCGGCCGGCACTGGCGCTCGTCGCTGCTGCGCAGGTTCACCGTCAGCGCCGTGCTGTTCGGGTTGATGCCCCTGCTGCTGTTCGCCGCGACCAGCGTGGGAGTGCTGGCGCTGATCGCGGGGGTGATCGGGCTGGGGATCGCGCCCACCCTGATCGGCGCGTTCAGCCTGGTGGACTCGATCGTGCCGGCCAACTCGCTCACCGAGGGCCTGACCTGGATCGGCACCGGGCTGTCGGTCGGGTACGGCCTGGGCGCGGCGGTGGTCGGCGGCATCGCCGACGAGCACGGCGCCCGGCTGGCGTTCTCGGTGCCGGCCGGCTGCGCGCTGGCCTCGGCGGCGTTCGCGATGCTGCTGGCGGCCCGGCTGCGCCGCGTGGTGGCCGACGCGCCGGCGGTTCCGGTCAGCTGAGGACAAGCGTGGCGGTGCTTGCCGGGCAGCTCCGCGTACTCGTCGGCTAGCTCTTATTGCCGACCGTGCCGACCGTGCCGACCGTGCGCGGCACGCGCGTGGTCGTCGCACGTGCCGGACCTTGACCCTGACCAGCTCGCCGAGCGTTCTGAGCAGTCGCTCAAATTTATGCCTCGAACCTCTTGAGCGAGTGCTCAAGAAATGGTTCAATTGAGCAGTCGCTCAAAGTGGTGCCAAGCATCCGAGCCGACGTCACGTCCGAAGACCACCACAATCCAAAGGAGCCTCTGATGAGTGAGCCGATCCAGCCCGACCCCACAGACGACAACGGCCAGACGCTGCCACCGCCGCCGGACAAGCAGCCCGGCGACGACCCGCCGATGGAGCCGAATCCGTATATGGGCGGCGGCAAAGCTCCGGCCTGACCCGAGCCGAGACAGGGTTGGGGGACGGCATGGACGACATAGGCACGCTGCGGCACCGGTTCCTGATGATCGGGCGAGGGCTGTACCTGGGCGTTCTCTGGGGTGTGGTGCTCGGTGAGGTCACCCTGGCCGGCTGGATCGGCTTCGGCGTCCTCGCTCAACCGGACCTGGGAAGACCCCCCGACGTCGGCAAGTTCGTACTGGGCGGACTCATCTGGGCGGTGATGTTCTTCCCGCTCGCCGGTGCGATCGGCGGTCTGGTCGCGGGAAGCGTCGCTTTGATGGCCGGTCTGGCACTGGCTCTCAGCGGGCGGAGCGACCTCCGTCGGATGCACCGCGCTCGGCTGGTCACCGGCAGCGCCGCGGCAGCGGCACCGTTGGCGTACTGCTTGGACCGGGCCCGCCCGACGGAGGGCTACGTCATAGCGGCCGGCGTGGCCGCGGTGGCCGTCGTGGCCGCGGTGCTGCTGACCCCGCGAATCGTCAACGGGCCTCCGCCGGCCGTCAACGCCCCCGTGCCGATGCCGCCTCGAATACCACCGGGAGCACCGATGCCGTCCTTGGACAGCGGCCTGAGCGAGGCGGCCACGAAGTGGAACCCCTTCCTGCTGATCGTCCGGGGACTGGGCTGGGGCGCCGTCGGAGGCGGGACGCTCGGCGTCCTTGTCGCCCTGCCCACGGTGGCGCTTTTCGGTCTCGCCTCGACGACGGCCAGCAGGGATGTCGGGCAACTGGTGACTTTTCTCGCGATCGCAGGTTTGGTTGCCATGGAGTGGGGAGCTGTCGTCGGAGCAGCGCTCGGCTTGGCGGCCGGCTTGGCGCTGGCCCTCAGCGGCCGGCGCGTGGTTCAGCGGATGCGCCGAGCGCGGTTGATCACCGCAAGCGTCGCGGCGGCGATACCGCTGGTGAAGGCGCATTTCTTCAGCGAGGCGTGGGGCCTGCACCTCGGCCATGCCCAAGCCGAGGCCTTGGCCGTGCTGGGCGCCTACGCCGCGGTGCTGCTGACCCCGCTCGTCGTCCATGGATGGCCTTCTCGGCTTCACGGGTGGTCTGGCGGCGGCACTCAACGCGAGCGAGGTGAGCAGCCCGGTGCCCGGCTCGGCTGATCGCTGGCGGTGCCGCGGCAGCGGTACCGTTAGCGATCATGTCCTACCTCGGCCGGTCCTGGATACGGGACCACTTGGGCTCGGTCCCACCAGTCACCGGCGCCGCCCGGTGAGCGGTGACACCCGTGAACGGCTGCTGGCAGGTGCCATCGCGACGCTGCGGGACAAGGGCATCGCCGGCACGTCGGCCCGGTCAATCGCCGCGGCCGCGGGCGTCAACCAGGCCCTGGTCTTCTACCACTTCGGATCGGTGGACGAGCTGATCATCGCCGCCTGCCAGAGCGCGACCCAGGCGCGGGTGGCCCTGTACTCCGACCAGTTCGCCGAGGTCACCTCGTTGCGTGAGCTGCTCACCGTCGGGCGGTCCCTGCACGAGGTCGAGCGGGCGGCCGGCAACACCCAGGTGCTGGCCCAGGTGCTGGCCGCCGCGCAGCAGAACGCCATCCTCGCCGAGGCGGCCAGGCAGGCGCTGAACCTGTGGATCAACGAGATCGAGCAGACCCTGCAACGCATCCTCAGCGACAGCCCGATCAAGGCCGCCCTGGACATCCCGGGCCTGGCCCGCGGGCTCGCGGCCGCGTTCATCGGCCTGGAGCTGTACGAGGCGGCCGACCCGGAGTCCTCCGAGCACGCCCTGGACGCCCTGGCCCAGGTCGCGGTGCTGACCGAGGTGCTCGATGACCTCGGCCCGGTCGCCCGCCGGGCCCTGCGCAACCGGCTGCGCCGCAGCCAGGCAGCACGCGCCAGCGACCAGTAGGACCAGCGATCAGCGAGGCCTCGCGACTTCCTGCGAGGGCGTCGAGTCCTCACCTTTCCTGCGAGGGCGTCGAGTCCTCACCTTTCCCGCGGCCCCGCTCGGCGCCGCTTTCCCATGCAACAGCTGCTGGGTTCTTTGCGTATTAACAGGGCACGTTGCAGTACTTCTTTATTAAGGGGGTGAAAGTGGCGAACTTGGAATCAGAATTACCGAGGTCGATCCACTTCGCCCAGAGAAGTGCCTGGGCAACTCTGCAACGAGCCAATCTGGACGCGTCATTGGGTTTCCTTGCCGCCCGCAGCAAGTTCGCTGGGTCACTGAACGCGCGCGGGCATCCCACGGTGGCCGGTGTTGAAGTCGTCGGAATCGGATTGGGCGCCATTCGGCGATCGTTACGAAACCGGACCTGCCGCGAACTGCTGTCCATCGGCACCGATAGCACCGCCGAGAGCTTCGACGCTTGCCACGCCGCTGACTACCGGCTCCTCACCTCAGGCACTCCGCTGATCTCGCTCTATGACTACGACAGCACTGACGAGGATGGGCACGCCGAGCTGTTGCGCCGTCGCGGATGGGGCAATTCTTACTACTGCTCTTCCCGCGTCCAGCTCAAGATCTATGACCGCCGCTGCGTCGTGATGGAGATCCCGCCGGTGCGCGGGGAGCGCACGGTCATCGCGGTCACCGACCGTGCGGTTCTCGTTGAAGCGCTGCGGTACTTCCGGACCGTCCAGCGCACCGCGACACCCATCGAGCTGCCCGAGGCCGAGACGGCGGAGGTGGCACCGGCCTTCAGCCCGCGACAGCACCGAGTCATCCAGTCCCTGGCGCGAGGCCGTACGGATCAGCAAATCGCCGCCGAACTCCGCATCAGCCTGCGTACCTTGCATTACGACGTCGCGCACATCAACCGCGAGCTGGGAGTCACCTCGCGGTTCGCGGCGGGCGTCCGACTCGCGCAGTTGGGCATGCTGACTCCGTGATCAGGTCGACGGCCAGCCACCGTCGCGCAGTCGACAAGTCTGGGACGATGGAGGGGTGCCGCTCTACCGTGACGAAGCCGTGGTGCTGCGCGTCCACAAGCTGGGCGAGGCAGACCGGATCGTCACCCTGCTCACCCGCCGGCACGGCCGGATCCGGGCCGTCGGCAAGGGCGTGCGGCGCACCACCTCGCGCTACGGCGCCCGGCTCGAGCCCGGCAGCCACATCGACGTGCAACTTCACACCCGGACGGCTGTGCCGGACGCCGAGCGCGGGCACCCGCGACACCACGGGCTGGATCTGGTTACCCAGGTCGAGTCGGTCGACAACTACGGCGCCCGGCTGGCCTCGGACTACCCCGGCTGGACAGCGGCCGTGGCGATCTGCGAGACCGCCGAACGGCTGACCCCCGAAGAGGGCGAGCCGGCGCTGCGGCAGTACCTGCTGGTGGTCGGCGCGCTGCGGTCCCTGGCCGACCGCGACCACGAGGCCACCCTGATCCTGGACGCGTTCCTGATCCGGTCGATGTCACTGGCCGGCTGGGAGCCGGCGCTGGCCGAGTGCGCGGTCTGCTCGGCGACCGGCCCGCACGGGGCTTTCAACGTGCCGGCCGGCGGCGCGGTCTGCCCGAACTGCCGCCCGGCGGGCTCAGTCCGCCCCCAGGCCGGTTCGCTGAGCCTGATGGCGGCGCTGCTGTCAGGTGACTGGACCGGCGCCGAGGCCACCGCGCTGGACCTGCGCCGCGAGGCCAGCGGCCTGATCGCCGCCCACCTGCAGTGGCACCTGGAGCGCGGCATCCGGTCGCTGCCGCTGGTGGACCGCTAACCGGCTGAGCGCCCAGCCAGCCATCGCCACCGCGCCGAGCCGGCGTACTACGGTGACCCAATGCCCGCCCGCCGCCCGTCCTGGCCGGACCCGCCGCCGCATCCCAGCGGCGCCCGGCCACCGGCGATCGCGCCCGACCTGCTGCCCCGGCACGTCGCGATCGTGATGGACGGCAACGGCCGGTGGGCCAACAGCCGGGGCCTGCCGCGCACCGAGGGCCACCGGGCGGGCGAGGCGGCGCTGATGGACGTGCTGTTCGGGGCGATGGAGATCGGCGTGCCGGTGGTGTCGGCCTACGCGTTCTCGACCGAGAACTGGCGACGCTCACCCGACGAGGTCCGGTTTCTGATGGGCTTCAACAAGGACGTGATCCGGCGCCGGCGCGATGAGCTCAACGGTTACGGCGTCCGGATCCGTTGGGCCGGCCGCCGGCCGCGGCTGTGGCGCAGCGTGATCAGCCAGCTCGAGGACGCCGAGCAGTTCACCGAGCGCAATGACCGGCTGACCCTGCAGTTCTGCGTGAACTACGGCGGACGCGCCGAGGTGGTCGACGCCACCCGCCGCCTGGCCGAGCTGGCCGCGGCCGGCAAGATCGACCCGGCCAAGATCGATGAGAAGATGTTCGCCCGCTACCTGGACGAGCCCGACCTGCCCGACGTCGACCTGTTCGTGCGCACCTCCGGGGAGCAGCGCACCTCGAACTTCCTGCTCTGGCAGTCGGCCTACGCTGAGCTGATGTTTCTCGACACCCCGTGGCCGGACTTCGACCGCCGGCACTTCTGGGCGGCCTGCGCCAGCTACGCCTCCCGGGACCGCCGGTTCGGCGCCGCCATCGACGCCAGCAGCAGCCACGCCGACGCCAGAAACGCCAGCAGCAGCAGCAGCCACGCCGGCGCCAGAGATGCCGACGCCAGCAGCCCTGGCGGCGCCTCGTGATCGCGCTGCTGCAGTTCCGGCCAGACGACGACGCCGAGGAGTTCCAGGCCGAGCGGTTTCAGGCCGAGGCCGAGCAGGCGCTGCGGCTGCTGGCCGAGCGTCCGGGCTTCGTGCGGGGCTCACTGGGCCGGGCCACCGATGACGCCGGCAGCTGGCTGCTGCTGACCGAGTGGGAGTCGGTCGGCGCCTACCGCCGCGGCCTGGGCGGCTACCAGGTCAAGTTGAGGGCCACCCCGTTGCTGTCCCAGGCGCTGGACCAGCCCAGCGCGTACGAGCAGCTGCTGCGGATCGAGCCGGGCGGCCAGGAGACGGCCCGAGCCAGTGACCGCGCCGCCGACGCCGATTGGGGCAGCCGGCTGGCAGGCAACTGAGCGGCGCTGGCGTGGCCGGATCGCGTTCGGCGCCGGATCGGTAGATTGGTCGCCTGGCAGCAGATCACGGAAAACGGCCCAGGTGGCCTGACGAGCGCGGTGAGGTGAGCATCCTGGCGGCAACCGAGTCCGAAGTGGCCGCCACGGCAGGCACGGCCGCCACGGCAGGCGCCGACCCCGACCCGGCCGGCGACGGCCGCCGCGCATCGGGCAGAACCCGACTGCTCTCCGATCGGACGCTGGCCAGGGTGCGCTGGACCGCCATCGCGGTGTGGGCCGTGGCGATGCTCTACTGGATCAATCGGGTGGGGCTCACGTTCGACCGCAACACCCTGATCATCTACGTCTGCGGCGGATTGCTCGCTGCCAGCATCGGACGGCGGGGCGCGCTGAGCGTCCTGCGCGACTGGCTGCCGTTCGCCGCGACCCTCGTCGTCTATGACCTCACCCGGGGCGCTGCGGACGCGCTGGGCCGTCCCACCGAATGGCACCTGCCACTGGACGTCGACCGTTGGATGTTCGGCGTCCAGCCGACCGTCTGGCTGCAGTCGCAGTTGAAGGAGCCCTTTCCGCCGTGGTGGGAAGTGGGGGTCAGCCTGGTCTATGTCTCCTACTTCCTGCTGCCGTGGGCGGTGGCCGGCCTGCTGTGGCTGCGGGACCGGGTGGCCTGGCGCGAGTTCGCGGTCCAGTTCGTGGGAATCTCGTTCATCGGCCTGACCTGCTTCATCGCCTATCCGGCAGCGCCGCCCTGGGCAGCCTCGCAGTGCACAGCGGCTGAGGTGGTGGGCGGCCCGTCGAATCCCGGCTGCATCAACGAGAAGGTCGGCACGATCACCTCCGGCGGCATGCTGGGCAAGGTGGACCCGCGCCATGGCGGCGCCGCGCCGTACGCCGAGCGGATCGCCACCCGCGGCTGGAACGGGCTGGGCATCCCGCAGGCCAAGGCGCTCATCGACGAGGGCCAGGCCGGTGTGAACGAGGTCGCGGCGGTGCCATCCCTGCACGCGGCCGTCGCGGGGCTGCTCACGGTGTTCTTCTGGCCCCGGGTCCGCCGCCGCTGGCGACCGCTGCTGGCCGCCTACTCGCTGGCGATGGGGTTCGCGCTGGTGTACTCGGCTGAGCATTACGTCTTCGACATCCTGCTGGGCTGGGCGGTCACGGCAGCAGTGACGATCGGCTTCGCCTGGTGGCAGCGCCGCCGGCAGGCAGGCTCGGACCGCCAGCAGTCCGGTTCCCACCGCGAGGTCCCGTCCGGCGCTGGCGAGAAGCCGATGGCCGCTACCGATACCCTGGACGGATCGTCCCCGAGCCGTTCCTGATGGAGTTCCGCTGTGCCCGTTGATCGCAATGACGCCGTCGTCAGCCTGTCGAAGCGCCGTGGCTTCGTCTTTCCGGCTGCCGAGATCTACGGCGGAACCCGGTCGGCCTGGGACTACGGCCCGATGGGCGTGGAGCTGAAGGAGAACCTGCGCAGGCAGTGGTGGAAGTCGATGGTCACCGGCCGCGACGACATCGTCGGCCTGGACTCCTCGGTGCTGCTGCCGCCGGCGGTCTGGGACGCCTCTGGCCACCTGGCCACCTTCTCAGACCCGCTGACCGAATGCACCAGCTGCCACAAGCGCTACCGCGCCGACCACCTCGAAGAGGCCTACGAGGCCAAGAAGGGCCGGCCGCCCGAGCGCGGCCTGGCCGACATCAGCTGCCCCAACTGCGGTAACCGCGACATCTGGACCGAGCCCAAGCAGTTCTCCGGGATGCTCAAGACCCATCTGGGCCCGGTCGAGGACGAGTCCGGCCTGGTCTACCTGCGGCCCGAGACCGCGCAGGGCATCTTCCTGAACTTTCTCAACGTGATGAACACCTCGCGCAAGAAGCCGCCGTTCGGGATCGCCCAGACCGGCAAGTCGTTCCGCAACGAGATCACGCCGGGCAACTTCATCTTCCGGACCCGGGAGTTCGAGCAGATGGAGATGGAGTTCTTCGTCGAGCCCGGCACCGACGAGCAGTGGCACGAGTACTGGCTGCAGGCGCGCTGGGACTTCTATGTCGGCCTCGGGCTGAACCCGGACAACATGCGGTTCTACGAGCACCCGAAAGAGAAGCTGTCGCACTACGCCAAGCGCACCGTCGACATCGAGTACCGGTTCGGCTTCGGCGGCAAGGAGTTCGACGAGCTCGAGGGCATCGCCAACCGCACCGACTTCGACCTGCGGACGCACTCCGAGCACTCCGGGGTCGACCTGAGCTACTTCGACGCCAGCCGCGGCGAGAAGGGCGAGCGCTACCTTCCCTACGTCATCGAGCCGGCCGCCGGCCTGACCCGGGCGACGCTGGCCTTCTTGCTGGACGCCTACGTCGAGGACGAGGCCCCCAACACCAAGGGCGGCATGGACAAGCGCACCGTGCTGCGCCTGGACCCGCGGCTGGCCCCGGTCAAGGTGGCCGTGCTGCCGCTGTCCCGCCACGCCGACCTCTCGCCCAAGGGCCGTGGCCTGGCCGGGGCGTTGCGCCGGCACTGGAACGTCGAGTACGACGAGACCCAGGCGATCGGCAAGCGCTACCGCCGCCAGGACGAGATCGGCACGCCGTTCTGCGTCACCGTCGACTTCGACACCCTGGACGACCAGGCGGTGACCATCCGCGAACGGGACGCGATGACCCAGGAGCGGGTCGCGCTGGACAAGGTCGAGGACTACCTGGCGACCCGGCTGATCGGCTGCTGACACCGTGAGCGTGCTGACGCCGGTCGCGGCACCGGTCACCGCGCCGCTGCGGATCGGCGGGGGCACCGGCCGGCCCGTTGTGGTCGACCCGCCGGTGGTGCTCGCGCCGCTGGCCGGCATCACCAACGTGGCGTTTCGCAGGTTGTGCCGCGAGTACGGCGCGGGCCTCTACATCTCGGAGATGATCACGTCCAGGGCGCTGGTGGAGCGCAACCCCAAGACGCTGCGGATGGTCAGCTTCGCCGCCGACGAGACGCCCCGCTCGATCCAGCTCTACGGGGTCGACCCCGAGATCGTGGCCCGGGCGGTGCGGATGATCGTGGCCGAGGACCTGGCCGACCACGTCGACCTGAACTTCGGCTGCCCGGTGCCCAAGGTGACCCGGCGCGGCGGCGGCTCGGCCCTGCCCTGGCGGATCAACCTCTTCTCCGACCTGGTGACCGCGGCGGTGCGGGCCGCCGACGGGCAGCTGCCGGTGACGGTCAAGATGCGGCTGGGCGTGGACGCCGACCACCTGACCTACCGGGAGGCCGCGCTGCGCGCCCAGGACGCCGGCGTCGGCTACGTCGCCCTGCACGGCCGGACGGCGGCCGACTTCTACGGCGGCCAGGCCGACTGGGAGCCGATCGCCGAGCTGGCCGCGCTGCTCGACATCCCGGTGCTGGGCAACGGCGACATCTGGGAGGCCGCCGACGCCGTCCGGATGGTGGAGCAGACCGGCTGCGCCGGCGTGGTGGTGGGCCGGGGCTGCCTGGGCCGGCCCTGGCTGTTCGGCGACCTGGCGGCGGCGTTCGCGGGCCGGCGCGAGCTCACCCTGCCGGGCCTGGATCAGGTGGCCGCGGCGATGTACCGGCACGCCGAGCTGCTGGCCGACTGGCTCGGCGAGGAGCGTGGCGTCACCGACTTCCGCAAGCACGTCGCCTGGTACCTCAAGGGCTTCTCGGTGGGCAGCGAGCTGCGCAGGGCACTGGCGCTGGCGTCCGGGCTCGCCGAGCTGGCCGAACTGCTCGGCCAACTTGACCAGAGCCAGCCGTTTCCCGCCGAGGTGCTCGGCCGGCCACGCGGGCGCACCTCAGGGGCTCGCAAGGTGGCGCTGCCCGAGGGCTGGCTGGCCGACCGGGAGTCCCGCGCGGTGCCGTTCGGGGCCGAGCTGGCCGATTCCGGCGGCTGATCGGTACCGGTCACGGCCGGGCACCTGGCACGCTGTTGCGCATGGATCTTGAGAGCGGAGCCGGGCTGCTGCACCGGCTGACCTCATACACCCCTGATCAGGACTGGGACGAGCCGGTGGATGACCCCCGGGTCCGGCACGATCTGATTCCGAACGACCTGGCCACGCTCCCGCCGCCGGTCAAGCAGTACGACGCCGGCCTGCCGGTGACGCCGCTGCCACGCGAGCTGCCGGATCCCGGGGTCAGCGCCACCGCTGTGCTGGCAGGCAGCCCCGTCCCGAGCAGGCCGCTGGACGCGGCGCAGCTCGGTCGGATCCTCTACCTCGGCGCGGGTGTCGTCCGGACCGGTGAGCGCCCCGGACGCCAGATCCTGTTCCGGGCCGCCGGCTCGGCGGGCGCCCGGTTTCCGCTGGAGGTGTATGCCAGCACCCGAGGCGTCGAGGGGGTGCCGGACGGGGTGCACTGGTATGACCCCGTCGAGCATGCCCTGGTGCAGGTCGGGCCGGTGGCGGGCGGCGCGGCCAGCACGCTGGTCGTCACCGGGGTTCCGTGGCGGACCGGTTGGCGTTACGCCGAGCGCGGCTGGCGTCACCTGTACTGGGACGCCGGAACCCTGCTGTCGCAGCTGATCGCCGCGGCCGACAGCGCTGGCGCCCGGCCCCGGCTCCAGTCGCGGTTCGCCGACGCCGCGGTCGCCGGCCTGGTGGGCGCCGACGGCGTGCACGAGTTTCCGCTCGCGCTGCTCACCCTCGGCGACGGAACGCCGGCCATCGAAGCCGGCGCTCCGGCCATCCGGGGAAGCCTGCCCGGGGTCGAGTTCCCGCTGTGCACCCAAGCCCAACGTGCCGGTGACAGCGACGAACCCGGCCCGGCGTGGCCGGTCGGGCCGGTACTGGCCGACGTTCCCGATTCACCCGTGCTGGACGAGGTGATCCTGCGGCGTGGCTCGCAGCGGCTGATGGACCGCAACGTGAAGCTGCCGCGCCGGCTGCTGGACTGGCCGATGCGCGCGGCGATGCGCGGTATCGAGGTGCCGCACTGGGTGGTGGTGCACGGCGTGGAGGACACCGTCCCGGGCATCTACCGGTGGCCCGATCTCGACACCCCGCAGCGGCAGGCCGAGCTGCGCGACGAGCTGCTGCGGGTGGGCTTGGACCAGTACCTGGCGGCGGACGCCGGCTACGTGGTGATCGGCGCGATCGACGGCGCCGAACTGGACGACCGCGGCTACCGGGACGCCCAGCTGGCGGCCGGCCTGGTCGAGGGACGGCTGCACCTGGCGGCGTACGCGCTCGGGGCTACCGCGTCCGGCATGACGTTCGCCGACAGCGAGGTGCCGGCCCTGCTCGGCCAGTCCGGCGACCTGGTGACGTTGCTGTTCACCTGTGTCGGGGTCGGCGAGTACGTGTCGCGGCCCGGCGGGATGCCGGGTGAGCCGGTCCGGGTTCGCCAGGTCAAGGAGAGGATCAAGGAGTGAGCCGGTGTGGCGTTGGCCTCCAGATTGCGGTGCCTGCTGACCGCAATCGCTTACGCCCCCTATGGTCGGCAGAACGTATGTCCGTCTCACAGTGTGGTGGTGCGCGATGACAAAGTTCGTCTACGACTTTGCTGAAGGCAGTAAAGACCTCAAAGATCTGCTCGGCGGCAAGGGGGCCAACCTCGCCGAGATGACCAACATGGGGCTTCCGGTGCCACCGGGGTTCACGATCACCACCGAGGCGTGCAAGGCCTACCTGAGCAACGGCCGCGAGCCGGCCGAGCTGTCGGCCGAGGTCAGCGAGCACCTGGCCGCCCTCGAGGCACTGATGGGCAAGAAGCTGGGCCAGACCGATGACCCGCTGCTGGTCTCGGTGCGCTCCGGGGCGAAGTTCTCGATGCCCGGCATGATGGAGACGGTCCTCAACGTCGGCCTCAACGACCAGTCGGTACGCGGGCTGGCTGCCCAGTCCGGCAACGAGCGCTTCGCCTTCGACTCCTACCGGCGGCTGATCCAGATGTTCGGCAAGACCGTGCTGGGCATCGAGGGCGAGCACTTCGAGTCCGCGCTGGACGAGGCCAAGACCGCCAAGGGCACCACCAACGACCTCGACCTGGACGCCGAGGACCTGCGCAAGCTGGTCGAGACCTTCAAGCAGGTGGTCGTCGAGTACGCCGGCCGGGAGTTCCCGCAGGAGCCCCGGGAGCAGATGGACCTGGCCGTCCGGGCGGTGTTCGACTCCTGGAACGCGCCGCGGGCGATCCTGTACCGCCGGCAGGAGCGGATTCCGGCCGACCTGGGCACCGCGGTCAACATCTGCTCGATGGTGTTCGGCAACCTGTCCGAGGACTCCGGCACCGGAGTGGCCTTCACCCGCGACCCGGCCTCGGGCGCCAAGGGCGAGTACGGCGACTACCTGCAGAACGCCCAGGGCGAGGACGTGGTGGCCGGCATCCGCAACACGCTGTCGCTGGCTGACCTGGCCACCCTGGACAAGAAGAGCCATGACGAGCTGATGGGCATCATGGCCCAGCTCGAGGGGCACTACCGCGACCTGTGCGACATCGAGTTCACCATCGAGCGGGGCAAGCTGTGGATGCTGCAGACCCGGGTCGGCAAGCGCACCGCCGGGGCCGCCTTCCGGATCGCCACCCAGCTGATCGACGAGGGCCTGATCGATGAGATGGAGGCGCTGCAGCGGGTCAACGGGGCGCAGCTGGCGCAGCTGATGTTCCCGCACTTCGACGACACCACGCGGCACCGCAAGATCGCCCAGGGCATGAACGCCTCGCCCGGCGCCGCGGTCGGCAAGGTGGTCTTCGACTCCTACACCGCGGTGAAGTGGAGCCGCAGCGGTGAGAAGGTCATCCTGGTGCGGCGCGAGACCAACCCCGATGACCTCAACGGCATGATCGCCGCCGAGGGCATCCTGACCAGCCGGGGCGGCAAGACCAGCCATGCCGCGGTGGTGGCCCGGGGAATGGGCAAGACCTGCGTCTGCGGCGCCGAGCAACTGCGCGTCGACACCAAGGCCCGGCATTTCAGCACCCCGGACGGCCAGGTCTATGAAGAGGGCACCGTCATCTCGATCGACGGCACCTCCGGTGAGGTGTTTCTCGGCGAGGTGCCGGTGGTGGCCTCGCCGGTGGTCCGTTACTTCGAGGGCGAGATCGACCCCGAGAACGTGGGACCCGAAGACGACGGCGATCTCGTCCGGGCGGTGCACCGGCTCATGCGGGTCGCCGACGGCGGCCGGTCGATGGCGGTCCGGGCCAACGCCGATACCGACGCCGACGCCGCCCGGGCCCGCCGCTTCGGCGCGCAGGGCATCGGGCTGTGCCGCACCGAGCACATGTTCCTGGGCGACCGCCGGTCGCTGGTCGAGGCGCTGATCCTGGCCGACACCGACACCGAGCGCGACCGGCAACTGGCCGAGCTGCTGCCGCTGCAGCGCGAGGACTTCAAGGGCCTGTTCGAGGCGATGGACGGGCTGCCGGTGACCATCCGGCTGCTGGACCCGCCGCTGCACGAGTTCCTGCCCGACATCACCGAGCTGTCGGTGCGGGTGGCGGTGGCCGAGGCCCGGGGCGAGCCGCGCGAGGGCGACCTGCGGATGCTGCAGGCGGTGCACAAGCTGCACGAGCAGAACCCGATGCTGGGGCTGCGTGGCGTCCGGCTCGGCCTGGTCATTCCCGGCCTGTTCGCGATGCAGGCTCGGGCGATCCTGGAGGCGGCCGCGGAGCGGGTCAAGGCCGGCGGCGTGCCCCGGGTCGAGATCATGGTGCCGCTGGTCGGGGCCGTGCAGGAGTTCGAGTCGGTCAAGGACGACATCATCAAGGTGGCCCGGGACGTGCGCACCGAGACCGGGGTGCACCTGGAGTTCCTGGTCGGGACCATGATCGAGCTGCCGCGGGCGGCGCTGACCGCCGGCCAGATCGCCGAGTCGGCCGAGTTCTTCTCCTTCGGCACCAACGACCTGACCCAGACCACCTGGGGCTTCTCCCGCGACGACGTCGAGGCGGCGTTCTTCTCCCACTACCTGGAGAAGGGCATCTTCGGGGTGTCGCCGTTCGAGTCGCTGGACCGGGAGGGGGTCGGCGCGCTGGTGCGGATCGCCGTCGAGCAGGGCAGGGCCAAGCGGCCCGGCCTGAAGCTCGGGGTCTGCGGCGAGCACGGCGGTGATCCGGAGTCGGTGCACTTCTTCAACGAGGTGGGCCTGGACTACGTCTCGTGCTCGCCGTTCCGGGTACCGGTGGCGCGGCTGGAGGCCGGCCGGGCCAACCGGGCGCCGAGTGAGGATTCGCGCTGATCGGTGCGGGCAGTCCGGGTAGCCTCGGAGGCGTGCCTGGTCGCCTACGTAACATCGCCGCCTCGGCCGTGGCAGCGGCGAAAGCGGGCGTGGAGCAGCGCCGGTCGGCCGATCCTCCGATCGGCCGGCGCGAGGGCCCCACGGTGCTGCCCAGCAACAAGGTGCTGCAGGCGATCCTGAAGGAGTACTCGCTGCGCTCGGTGATCGACGACGACGGCGACCTGGCGGTGCGCTGGGACAACTTCAGCATCTACTTCTTCCACTACGGCCAGGACGAAGAGGTGCTGCAGGCCCGTCTCTACCTCAACCGCAGGTTCGAGGTAGAGCTGCGCCCGACGCTGGCCCTGGTGCTCGACGACTGGAACCGCAGCAAGCTGTTCCCGAAGGCGTACACGGTGCTTCCCGACGACGGCCTGGTCGGGATCTGCGCCGAGCAGGCCTTCGACTTCGAGGGCGGGATCAGCCGGCAGCAGTTGAAGTTCACGGTCGGAATGTGGTTGCAGAACCTGCAGCAGTTCGCCGACTGGACCGAGGAGCACGTCTGAGCGCCGGCAGCGACTGCTATCCCTACAGCAGCGAGGACCGGGCCCGCTGGCTGGTCGAGAGCGACAAGCGCGCCCAGCCCTCGGCCGAGCCGCCGCTGGACCGGGCCGCCTTTCAGCGCGACCGGGCCCGGGTGCTGCACTCCTACTCGTTCCGGCGGCTGGCCGACAAGACCCAGGTCGTCTCACCCGGTCAGGACGACTTCCCCCGCACCCGGCTGACCCACTCCCTCGAGGTCGCCCAGATCAGCCGCGAGATGGGCGCCGCGCTGGGTTGTGACCCCGACCTGACCGACGCCGCCGGCCTGGCGCACGACCTGGGCCATCCGCCGTTCGGCCACAACGGCGAGACCGCCCTGAACCAGGCCGCGCAGGACTGCGGTGGTTTCGAAGGCAACGCCCAGACCCTGCGCATCCTGACCAGGCTGGAGGCCAAGGCGGTCACCTCCGACGGCAGCTCGGCCGGGCTGAACCTGGCCCGGGCGACCCTGGACGCGGTGTGCAAGTACCCGTGGCCCGCGGCCGAGGGCAGGGCCAAGTTCGGTGTCTACGCCAGCGACCGGCCGGCCTATGACTGGCTGCGCGCGGGCCGCCGGGACGGTGAGCGGTGCCTGGAAGCGCAGGTGATGGACTGGGCCGACGACGTCGCGTACTCGGTGCACGACGTCGAGGACGGGGTGCACTCCGGGCACATCCGGCTCGCGACGCTGGCAACGGAGGCCGAACGGCAGGCCCTGTGCGAGCAGGCCGGCCAGTTCTACTCGCCGCTGACCGGCTCGCAGCTCCAGCCGCTGCTCGATGAGCTGCTGCGGCTGCCGGCGCTGGCCGACCTGGCTGGCTATGACGGCTCCTACGCCGCCCAGGCGATGGCCAAGCGGGCCACCAGCGAGCTGACCGGCCGGTTCGTCACGGCTGCCGTCCGGGCCACTAGGGACCGGTTTCCGGACGGCCCGCTGGGCCGCTACCGGGCCGAGCTGATCGTGCCGGACCGGGTGCGGGCCGAGTGCGCGCTGCTCAAGACGATCGCGTTTCGCTACGTGATGCGCCGGGACGGTGTCGAGCAGTCGCAGTCCGAGCAGCGGCGGGTGCTGATCGAGCTGGTCGAGCTGCTGCTCAAGCGGGGCGAGCCGGCGCTGTCACAGACCTTGCGGGAGAGCTGGCGGCAGGCCGAGGGGGAGTCCGAACGGCTGCGGGTGGTGATCGACCAGGTCGCCCAGCTGACCGACTCGTCGGCGCTGGCCTGGCACCGGCGGCTGGTGGCCGGCGGCTAGCTCTTGCAACGTTCAGCGGGGCCACCCGGCTGTCACACTTACACATAGACTCCCCGCATGGCAGGACGGATTCGCGACGAGGACATCGCCGCCGTCCGGGAACGCTCCGACATCGCCGAGGTGATCGGCGCGCATGTCGAGCTGCGCAATGCCGGCGGCGGCAACCTCAAGGGCATCTGCCCGTTCCACGACGAGAAGTCACCGTCGCTGTCGGTGTCACCGTCCCGCGGGCTGTTCCACTGCTTCGGCTGCTCGGCCGGTGGCGACGTGATCCGGTTCGTCGAGCGCATCGAGCACCTGTCCTTCAGCGAGGCGGTCGAGAGCCTGGCCAGCAAGGCCGGCGTCCAGTTGCGCTACGCCGACGGCGGCCCGAGCCCGAACCGGCCGTCCGGGCAGCGGGCCAGGCTGGTCGAGGCGCATACTCTCGCGGCGGCCTTCTACCAGGAGCAGCTGGCCACCGCCGAGGCCCAGCCGGCCCGGGACTTTCTGACCAGCCGGGGCTTCGACGCGGCGGCCGGCAACCAGTTCGGCTGCGGCTACGCCCCGGCGGGCTGGGATTCGCTGACCAAGCACCTGCTCGGCCGCGGCTTCAGCTCGGCCGAGCTGACCTTGGCTGGATTGTCCCGGGAGTCCGGCCGCGGCTCGCTGATCGACCGGTTCCACCGCCGGCTGCTGTGGCCGATCAAGGACCTCGGCGGTGAGGTGGTCGGCTTCGGGGCTCGCCGGATCCACGAGGACGACAAGATCGAGGCCAAGTACCTCAACACCCCTGAGACCCCGATCTACAAGAAGAGCCAGCTGCTCTACGGCATGGACGTGGCCAAGCGCGAGATCGCCAAGCAGGGCCAGGCGGTGATCGTCGAGGGCTACACCGATGTGATGGCCTGTCACCTGGCCGGCGTCACGACCGCGGTGGCCACCTGCGGCACGGCGTTCGGCGGCGAGCACGTCAACGTGATCAGGCGGTTGTGGTCGAGCAACAGCGCAGAGGAGGCGCAGGCCACCACCAAGGTGATCTTCACCTTCGACGGCGACTCGGCCGGCATGAAGGCGGCCGAGCGGGCCTTCAAGGACGAGCAGAAGTTCCTCGCCCAGACCTTCGTCGCGATCGACCCGGCGGGCAAGGACCCGTGCGACCTGCGGCAGGCCGGCGGCGATCCGGCGGTGCGGGCGCTGATCGAGTCCAACGTGCCGATGCTGCGGTTCATGCTGGGCACCATCATCAAGCGCTTCGACGTCGACACCGTCGAGGGCCGGGTGGCGGCGCTGAACCTCACCGTGCCGCTGGTGGCGCAGATCAAGGACCCCTCGCACCGCTTCGAGTACGCCCGCGAGCTGGCCCGGCTGAGCGGGGTGGCCAATCCGGACGAGATCCTGAGCCGGGTACGCGGCATGGCCCGGGCGGCTGAGAACCACCACCAGCGTCCCCAGCCGGGCACCCCTGCCGGCCAGCCGGGATCGGTGCCAGGGGTGCCGCCGAAGGTCGGCCAGGCCGAACGCGAGGTCATCAAGGCGGCGTTGCAACTGCCCGAGGTGGTGGCCGAGCAGTTCGACCAGCTGGGCCCGCAGGCGTTCCTGACCGCCGTGCACCAGCAGTTGCAGAACGCCATCGCGGCGGCCGGCGGCGCCACCACGGGCAAGACCGGGCCGGCCTGGGTGGAACGGGTGTCGGAGCACCTGCCGCCGGGTTCTGAGGCGCGCGCGGCGGTCAACGCGCTCGCGGTCGAGCCGCTGCGCTCGGGCACCGACGCCCAACCCCGCTACGCCGAGGCGATGGTGGTCAACCTGGCCGAGCAGGTGGTCGCCAGAGAAGTGGCACAGTTGAAGTCGAAGGTGCAGCGGCTTGACGCCGTCGGCGACGCGGAGGAGCAGGGCAGGTTGTTCGGCCAACTGATGCAACTGGAGCAGCGCCGGCGGGCGTTGCGGTCCCGGGCGATCGGGGGCGAGTCCTGATGGCGCTGTTCGGTCGGCGGCTGCGAGTGCCGGCCGGCCTGCGCGGCCTGCTGGCTCCGGACGAGCGGCTGCTGGCGATGGCCGAGGACGGCCCCGCCGCGGTGGCGGCCACCCAGTTCGGGCTGTGGCTGCCGGTCGGGCCGGCGTCGGTGGTTGCTGAACCGGTCGGGCCGGGGTCGGTGGTTGTCGAACCGGTCGTTGACCAGGCTGAGCCTGCCAGCGCCGCGCCCGGATGGCGGCGGATCGGCTGGGAGCACGTGGTCAAGGCGACCTGGGGTGAGGACGGCCTGCAGGTCATCGAGGGAGTGCTGGATGACGCGGGGGTGGTCACCGACCTGCCGGCGCTGACCCTGCGGCTGGCCGAGCCGCGCAACCTGCCGGCGGTGGTCAAGACCCGGGTCGAGGCGAGCATCGCCCGCTGGGAGCAGGTTCGGGTGCCGGGTGGCACCGGCCGGGTGGTGGCCCGGCGCAGGACCGGCATGGACGGCCTGCTCTGGACCGCCCGGCTGGATTCCGGCACGCCGGACTCCGACACCGCCCGCGCCGCTTTGCTCGACTATCTGGACCGGGTCGCCCGGCAGACGTCCGACCAGCCGATTCCGAGCTGAATTACCCGCTGACTTCAGGACGGTTCGGGCATAATAGCCGCATGGGGAACTCAGGCGACGATTTCGGCGACATCCCGACGGCCTTCTTGTGGTTCGTCGGAGTAACGGTGGCCGTCATGGTGTGCATCCTCGTGCTGGCAGCGGTGTCGACGGTTCGCAACCGCCGGGTGTTGCGGCAGGCCGGCGTCGATCCGAGCACCGTGGGTTCTCAGCTCGCGGTCCGGTACCTGCGTGGGCAGGCAGGGCGGCCTGAAGTGCGCTCCGCGTCCGACCGGCTGGCCGACCTCACCGACCTGCGGGATCGGGGCCTGATCACCCCGGACGAGTACCAGACCCGACGGGCACAGGTCCTCGACAGCATCTGAGTCCGGCTTCCGCGCGACCGGGCTTAACCTAAGCTCGGCGCCCAGCAGGCCTGGCCTCAGTGCCCAGCTGGCACCGCTCAGTGCCGGTGGCCGTTGACGCCGCTGCCGGCGCCGGACCGCTGACCGGCCAGCACCCGCCCGCCGATCCGGCTCTTGGCCCGCTCGGCCGCACCGGCGGCCTGCGCCTGCAGGACGCCCGCGGTGGCCTGGACCGTCTGGCTGCCGGCGACCCGGCGCCCCAGCGCCACGATGTCCTCATAACGCTCACGTCCGGCTCGTGAGCCCAGCACGTAGCCGACAGCGATGCCGAGCAGGAACTTCATCCTCATCTGCCTTTCGCCCGCGGTGATCTCTGGCTCCCCAGTGTGCCCTGCGTCGGGGGGCGCCGCGACGGCTGGGGCGATGAGTTATTCTTCTACCCGCTGCCTGTTCGGCCAACCCGGCCGGCCGGACGGCTCGCCAATCCCCCGTAGCTCAATTGGCAGAGCATTCGACTGTTAATCGAAGGGTTACTGGTTCGAGTCCAGTCGGGGGAGCAAGGATTCCGGGGCCTCCAGCGTTCGCGCGGAGGCCCTGAGTCGTTTCTGGTACCTCGCTGGTCACCGAGGCACGCTGTACTGCTTGCGGCAGTGCCCGCACTTCCACACTCGCCGCTCCGACGCTGGGCCGGGTCCGGACGGTCAGGCAGAATCCTCCGCATGACGCAGCTGTTGACGGAGGTCTCGGCACCCGACGGACGCACGCTCGGGGTGGCGCAGTGGGGCGATCCGGACGGCTCTGCCGTCTTCTTCCTGCACGGCATTCCAGGCTCCCGGCTGGTCCGCCCTCGGGACGAGGAAGCGATCGAACGCGCGGGGCTGCGGCTGGTGACCTACGACCGGCCGGGCTACGGCGTCTCGCACCGCCAGCCTGGCCGGCGGGTGGTCGACTGCGCCCAGGACGTGGCCGCTATCGCCGATGCGCTGGGCCTGGATCGGTTCGCGGTGTCCGGCTTCTGCGGCGGGGGACCGCACGCGCTGGCGGTGGCTGCCTGCCTCGATGGCCGGGTGACGGCCGCCGAGAGCCAGGGCGGCTCCGCTCCCTTCGGGGCCGAGGGTCTGGACTGGTGGGCCGGCATGAGCCCGGAGGGCGTCGCGGAATTCGGCTGGGCGCTCGATGGTGAGCGTGCCCTGCACGAGAACCTGATGCGGCTGGCGGAGGAAAAGCTGGCGGGGATGGCGCTGGACCGGGCGAACCTGCATGCCGCTCGGGACGAGCAGGCCGGCGCCGAGCTTGCCCGTCCCGATGCCGTGCGGGAGTTCGTGAACGCGATGCGCGACGGGTTCACCGCCGGAATCTGGGGCCGGGTCGACGACAACCTGGCGGTCCTCGCCGAGTGGGGCTTCTCCCTCGACGAGATCGCGGTACCGGTCACCCTCCGCTACGGCGCCCGGGACGCTGAAATCTCGCCGGGTCACGGCACCTGGCTGGGTGCGCACATCCCCGACGCCAAGGTGGTCGTGGACCCCGACGGCGGCCACTTCATCGATCCCGGCACCCGCATCGAGGAACTGCGCGCCCTGGTCGCGGCTGGCTGACACCGCCGCGGTCGTGTCCCAGTTTGCGCCGTCATCGGAAAACATTGCCCGGGAATTTCCACAGCTTGAGTTGGATGTGTCCTACCGATGGTGCCAATATGGCACCATGAAGCGAATGAACCTTCGTGACGTCCCTGACGATGTTTACGCCGCGCTGTCCGAGGCGGCGGCCGTGAGTCGTCAGTCCTTGAACGCCTACGTGGTCGACCGGTTGACTGAGGCCGCCCAGGCTGCGCAGATGGGCGATTACCTGTCCGAGTACCGGCCCGCCGAAGGCAGCGAGGTCACGCTGGAGGACGCGGTCACTGCCGTTCGTGAGGTACGCGAGGCCTCGTGAGTCTCGCGATCATCGACGCCTCTGTACTGGCGGTGTTCTACCTGACCGCGGATCCGCGCCGGGACGCGGTCATCGCTCGGCTCAGTGCCGGTGATGCGCTGTACGCGCCGGCTCATCTGGATGCCGAGGTCGTGTCAGCTCTCCGCGGTCTCGCGCGGGCCAATCCGGCGCTCCAGCGCGCGACGCCTGCCGCGTTGCGACATCTCGCGCGCCTGCCGGTCCGGCGGATGCCGCTGGCTCCACTGCTCGATCGGATGTGGGCGCTTCGGGACAACGTCACGGCCTACGACGCCGCTTACGTCGCGCTCGCCGAACGGTTGGCGGCTCCGGTCCTCACCTGCGATGCCAAGCTGGCTGCCGCCAGCGGCGGTCTCTGCGCTTTCGACCTGATCTCATGACGAAGGCGCCGCCAGACCGCCTGCTGTGGATGCGCTCGCAGTGCTGACCTCCTGATACTCCAGTCTGGCCGGGCCGGCTCCGAGAAATGACTGTAGTTTGACTTCTTTGTCCCACTGCATGACACGGATCAATCGACGAAGGACTACGGATGACCAATCATTTGTCGGCACGGATCGCCTGGCACATGGACGGCTGGAACGGGCGGGTGTGCCAGCAGCCGGCGACGAACACCTACTGCGTGGGAGCCCATTCGTTTCCAGGCGAGGCGATCCGAGAGTCCCGCGATCTCCCGTGGGAGCAGTCGAACGCGGGCAGGCATTGCGATGGCCTGGACGGCATTCCTCCTTGTGTCTATTCGATCAACGCTTTTGGTGACAGCTCGATTACCGGCTTCTCGGACCCCCCATCCTGGTACCCGGCTGAGCAACGGATCACCTGGGAGATGCCCGCATCGACGGTGTGCATCTGGCCGTTCGAGGAGATGTACCGAGAAGAAGTGCGGGCATGGGGCGGCAAGCGCCAATACGACTACGACAAACGAAGGCAGTATGCCGAGGACTATCTGAACCGGATACAGCCGGAGAGCAGCCTCGTCTTCTATTACGCCAACTACAGCAACCCCTTCAGTCGGGAGGACTCGCCCAAGTACGTCATCGTTGGTGCCTCCCGCGTTAAGCGCCTGTCTCGGATCCGGAACTACGACGGCATGACACCCGAAGCTCGCAAGGACTACGGCGGGGGCTTCGTATGGGCAGTAGACCTCACGTCGCACTACCCGGACGAAGGTTTGCGCCTGCCGTATCACGTCTACAAGGATCAACCCGAGAAGGCGGAACGCTTTCTGGTCGTTCCACCGAATCCACGCAACTTCAAGTACGCCACTCGCCTCTTCGGAGATGACGAGGCGTTGGAGATCGTCGAGCGCCTGATCGAGTCGGTGACCGAACTGCAGCAGATGGGCGACAGTACGGAGGAGTGGCCTCGGCGGCTCGCGTGGCTGCACTCGCAGGTTGGGTTCCTTTGGCACGCACGGGGGCTCTATCCGGGGATGGCTGGGGTTTTGGATCACCTTCAGGCGCCGGCTTTGATCTCGTGGTTCAAGGCCGAGGCTGAAAAGGGAACCGGCAACCAGGCCAAGTCGGCGATCTTCGCCTTCCTTGACGGGACAGGGTCACTCGCCGATGCCAACCTCAGCGATCCGGAGGTGAAGGCCGTTCGCCGACGGTGGAACCTCATGGACAGCAGCCAGCGACTGATGTTGGCCGACGTCCTAGTGCGGTTTGACCTGCCGGGGCAACAACTCAGAAAGATCCTGGGAACTGATCCCGAATCCTATGGGCTCACCGCCACTGCGGCCGAGGTGGCCGCCAATCCTTACGTTCTAGCTGAGCAGTTCGTCGGGGATGGCGCCGACGACACGATCAGCTTCACCAAGATCGACCACGGGATGTTGCCCTCTCCTGAGCTGGGAGGAGCCGCGCTGGCAGATCCTGACGACCCGAGGAGGCTGCGATCGTTATGCGTTGAGCGGCTGCGCAATGAGCAGGCGGACGTGTTCATCGCAGGGGCGAATTTGATCCACGAAGTCAACGAGCGCCTCAGCGGGTATCCCGACTGGAAGCGGCATCAATTCACTCCTCAGCACCTTGAAGCGGACCGAGATGAACTCGAAGGCGCTCTGATCATCCGAGCGGAGCAAGGGGAGCCATGGGTGTACCTCAAAGATGCCTACCAGGATGAGCGCCTACTTGAGGAGCAGTTGCGCAGGCTTGAGGAGCGGCCCAGCATCGTCCTGAAGGTGCCGATGACTGAGGAGCGCTGGCGCGGCAGTCTTCGTGACCCGAACAGCCCTCTAGCAGCACGCGTCGCCGACGATTACAACGCCGCGATAGTAGGCCAGGCCGAAGTGTGCCTCGGCATCTTTCCAAAGGCGCTGTGCGTGCTCGCGGGCGAGGCGGGCACTGGCAAGACCACGGTGGTCAAGTCTCTGCTGGATGCGATCGAGCGCACCGAAGGCGCCGGCGCAAGCGTGCAACTGTTGGCTCCGACGGGAAAGGCCGCGGAGAGGTTACGCGAACGCACCGGCCGCCGGGAACAGACGTCCACGGTTCATTCTTTCCTGGCCAAGAAGGGGTGGCTGAACGCTAATTTCACTTTCAAGCGACGGGGTGGCGCACGTGAGGACGCGTTCACCACCTACGTCATCGACGAGTGTTCGATGCTGAGCCTGGATTTGCTGGCAACCCTGTTCCGCGCGATCAACTGGAACTCAGTCCGTCGCTTGGTGCTTGTTGGCGACCCGAGCCAGCTTCCGCCAATCGGGCGGGGCCGAGTGTTCGCCGACATCATCGATTGGCTCCAGCCGCTGGGCGCTGTCGGTGAACTCAGCGTCAACATGCGCCAGATGGAGAATCGGGCGCTTGACCAGGGCACGGGGATCCTTGACCTGGCCGACGCATACCGTCGACGCAGCCCGGCGATGTCGGTGGAGGCTGCCGATACCGCGCCTGCCGAAGACATCCTGGCCCGCGTTCAAGAGGGTGGCGAAGTCGATAAGGATCTGAGAGTCCTGTACTGGAGCGGACAGGAGGACCTGACGGGGAAGCTGGTCAACCAAGTCGTATCGGATATTGAGACCGATACGGGTGTGGTCAAGGACGGAATGGCGGAGTGGCGATTCTGGAAGACCGCGTTCGGCGACTACCTGAGGCCCGAGCGGATGCAGGTGCTCTCTCCCTACCGCGGGGAAGTGCACGGTACCGAGGCGCTGAACGCTGCATTCCAGCAATTCGTCCACGGTCGGTCTGCCGCGGACCTTCGCGAGATAGATGGGATCGCGCTCAACGACAAAGTCATCCAGATCAGGAACAGGCCGCGATCTGACAGCATCTGGGCGTACAACCAGGAGACACGGGTTAACGAGCGGGTGGAGGTTTATAACGGAGAAATGGGGTTCACCCGTCCGCACCCTTTCGATTCCAAGAAGTTGCACTCTTCCGGGTTCCGTCCTCAGCATTTCCGCGTGGGGTTCTCAACGAAACCCCATCTCGGAGTTGATTACGGGAAGGATCTCGGCAAGACGCCGGACGGCAAGTGGCGCCCCCAGGAGTCCGTCGAGGAAAATCTCGAACTCGCCTACGCAGTGTCGATTCACAAGGCGCAGGGTAGTGAGTTCGATCGGATCTACTTCGTGGTTCCCAAGCATCGAAGGGCCCTGCTCTCGCGTGAGTTGTTCTACACGGGGTTGACTCGAGCGGCCAGGCACTGCACGCTCCTCATCGAGGAGGATATCTCCCCACTATTGTCGATGCGACGCCTTGAGCAGTCACGACTGCTGGCTGTGAATGCATCGCTCTTCAGCTTCAACCCCGTTCCCGAAGAGCTACGTAAGCTTGGTGGTTGGTACGAGGAAGGCAAGATCCACTCCACTCTCACCACGTATATGGTTCGTTCAAAGAGTGAGGTGATCATCGCCAACATGCTTTTCGAACGCGACATACCGTTCGTCTATGAAATGCCCCTCTATGCTCCCGACGGCACCTACGTCCTGCCGGACTTCACCATCACAGCACGGGGCGAAGTGTGGTACTGGGAGCACGTCGGCATGCTCGACGATGCGGCCTACCAGAACAGGTGGGAGACGAAGAAGCAGTGGTATGACCGGCACTTCCCGGGTCGGCTACTCACCACCTTCGAGTCTCCACTGCTCAGCGTTCGATCCGCGGAGGTCATTGGTTCCCTCGGATGAGGGCCCGCCTTCCAGACCAGGGCATGGGGGTTTATGACCCAGAGGTCATGGAGCGCCGCTGGCGATGATCATTTACGCCGCCAAAGCCGGCTTGGAGCCCACCGCCAGGGTGACCGCCTGGCCCCGCTGCCTGCATGACTGCGGATTACTGCCAGGGTGGGGTCTCAGCCAGCTTGGCGTAGTACTTGGCGAGGTGGCTCTTGACCCGGGCGATGTCCTTGTCCGGCAGGTTGATTCCGCCACGCGAGCCCTGTAGCACCGCCGCCGCCGCGTGCACCGCGCGAGGGATCGCGACCAGCTTGCCGTCCAGCACGTCGGCGATCAGCAGCTTGTAGGCGGTGAAGTTTGCCTTCTTCTCCGCGTCGTACCAGGCATGGGCGTCGCGGTAGCGCGGGTTGGGCTCGTCCTGCGCGCCGGCCCAGGCGCGCACCCGCTTCTCAGCGGCGGCGCCGTCCCAGGAGTAGTCGGAGTCAGCTAGCGGCAGGTCCTGAAAAGCGGTCACAGCCATGGGTGGTCTCCAGAGGTCGTCGGCGTGCCACGGCTCAACCTACGCTGACGCCGGGTACTGGCTGACAAGCCGGCGCTGGACGCCGCCGCTCGCCACGCGGCTGAACGCTCACAGCAGGCCGGATCGGGAAATGCCTGTTAGTTTCGAAGCGGCTCAGCAAGCAAGCCGTCAGGTCCGGGCTCGGCAGCCTTGCCGTTGAGGCGCTGCCGAACCCGGTGAGCAGCGGGGTGCCCTGATGATGACCAGCCCGAGCGACCTTGAGCATCTGAACGACCTGTACGGCATGAGCGAGGATCCGTGGCACATGCGCAGCGGCTGGCAGGCCGAGCGCCGCCGGGACCTGCTGCTGGCCGCGCTGAACCACCCCCGGTACGGCAACACCTTCGAGCCCGGCTGCGCCGCCGGTGAGCTGACAGCCGGCCTGGCCCGGCGCAGCGACCGGGTGCTGGCCGCCGATGACAACCGGCCGGCGCTGTCGCAGGCGCGGGCCCGTACCGCCCACCTGTCCAACGTCGATCTGCAGTGGATGCGGCTGCCCGAGCAGTGGCCCACGGAGGAGAGGTTCGACCTGATCGTGCTGCACCAGGTCGGCTACCGCCTCGACCTGGCCTCGTGGGCGGCGCTGGCGACCGCGGCCCGCAACAGCCTGGGGCGCGATGCCACCGTGCTGGCCTGTCACCACCGGCACGAGTTCGCCGAGCGGATCCTCAACACCCAGACGCTGCACGGGGTTCTCGACAGCATCCTCGGCCTGCCACGCCAGACCCAGGTCACCGACTCCGATTTCACCATCGACGTCTGGACGAACCGGGCGGCGACTGCGCCGCGCGGCTGAACAGCGCCCGGCTCAGTCGCCGACCGGCCCCGCGCTGTCCTCGACTTCCCAACCGCCGCCGTGCGCCCGCTGGATCAGCTCGTTGAGCACCGGCCCGATCACCTGCGGAAAGCCGCCGAGCTGGATGGCCATGCTGAACCGCTCGGAGGTGACCCCGACCGACGGGTCAGCGGGGTCGAGCATCATGTGCTCGCTCTGGGTGAGCACCTGGGAGATGATCCCACGCGAATTCAGAAACGCGTTGATCTGCTCGACCTCACCCTGGTCGACGGTCTGAAAGAACACCTGTCCGCTGATCCACCCGGTCATCTCCATACCGACATCCTTTCAGGGTGGGCCACACCACATCGACATCGCCTTGCCTGCCGGTACCGCCTAGGGCAGCGTCGGCGCTCGTGACCGATCAGCATCCGTTCGACGCCGACACCGCCGTGACCGGCTCCGAGCCCGTCTTCCAGGCCACCATCAGTGACCGGTGGGCGGTCGGTGAGACGCACGCCAACGGCGGCTACGTGCTGAGCGTCTGCCTGCGTGCCCTGGAGCGCGTGCTGGGCAAGCCCGACCCGCTGGCGGTCTCGGCGTTCTTCCAGCGCCGGGTTACGCCCGGCCCGGCCGAGATCCGGGTCGACACCGGGCGTTCCGGCCGGCGGCTGGCCACCGGTGAGGCCCGGTTGCTGCAGGACGGCCAGGAGCTGGTCCGGGTGGTGGCCAGCTTCGCCGACCTGTCCCAGGCGAGCGGCCCGACCCTCGTGTCCGGCAGCGCGCCGGTGCTGCCTCCTCCGCAGGACTGTCTCGACCTGTTCAGCGGCGAGCTGCCCCGAGAGTCGGAGCTGGTGGCGCCCGGCATCACCGGCCGGCTGGACTGCCGGACGCCGAAGCTGCCCGGCTGGCGTCAGGGCTCGCCGAGCGGGCAGGCGCGGGCCGAGTTCTGGATGCGGCTGGCCGGTGGCCGGCAGGCCGACACCATGGCGCTACCCGGACTGGTCGACATGGCGCCGCCGGCGGTCTTCGAGCTCGGTCAGTACCTCTCGACGACGATCGAGCTGAGCGTGCACGTCCGGGCCCGGCCGGCGCCGGGCTGGCTGGCCTGCCGGGTCAGCACCAACTACCTGATCGACGGTTACCACGAGGAGGACTTCGAGATCTGGGACTCGACCGGACGGCTGGTGGCGCAGTCCCGGCAGCTGGCGCTGCTCGGCTGAGCTGATCCGATTTCCTAGTCCGACTCTTTAATCCGACTCCCGGTCCGATTCCAGGCTTGCCAGCTGGCGGCGGGCTGCCTGCACAGCGGCCGCGGTCCGATCTGCCTCCTCCTCGGCGGTGAGCCGGGCCCGTTCGGCGGACCGGCGGGCCTGACCTGCCTCCCAGGCCAGCTCCTGGGCCTCCTCCAGCTGCGCGCGCAACCGCTCCACCTGCGCGGTGGCTTCCTGATGGCGCTGGCTGGCGGTGGCGGCCTCGTCCTGTGCCTGTTCCAGCACCCGGGCGGCGTCGGCGTGCTCGGCCTCGGCCCGCCGCAACTGGTCCTGCTGGCGTTGCAGGCGCCGCTGGTGGGCCTGCTCGGCCGAACCGGCGGGTCCAGCGGCCTGCTTCTCGGCGGCTGCCTTGCCGGGGGCTGCTGCCTTGCCGGAGGCGGCTGCCTTGCCGGAGGCGGCTGCCTTGCCGGTGGTCGCAGCGCGTCCGCTGCTGGCCTTCTTCGTCGCGGGCTCCGCGGTGCCCTCGTCGCCGGTCTCCGGGTCGGCCTTGCCCGACACCTCGGCGCCGGCCGGCACCGACCGCAGGTGCCGCCTGCGAACCGGCGCCGCCACCGCGTCGGTGACGTCCACCTCACCGAAACCGGTGTAGGACAGCACCACCGTCAACCGTCCGGACAGCACCGCGGCCTCGGCCGCCTCGTCTGCGATGGCGGCCTCGAAGGTGCTGCGCACCTGGGCCAGCACGGGTTCGGTGACGGTGCGGCCGGTCTGCTCGGCGGTCTCGCGCACCAGTTCGGTCAGCCGTTGCAGCAGCTGCTGGCGCTGCTCGGACAGGGCTCGCAGCTCAGGCCCGAGCAGGTTGCGGTGCGCGTTGCGCATCTGCTCGCCGAGCTCGGTCAGCTCCTGCAGCTCGGCCGGCTCGCCGCGGACCAGCTCGTTCACCAGCGCCGCCGCCAGCACCGGTTTGCGCAACTTGCCGATGCTGGCCGCCAGTGCCTTGTCACCGGCCGCCTTCGCCTGGGCCGCCAGCCGGGTGCGGTGCTCGGCGAACTCGTCGGCGGGCACGCCGTAGAGCTCCTCAGCGGCGGAATCGAGGTCCACGGCTCAGCTCTCCTGCGACTGGTCGTCCGGGTTCGGCTGCACACCGATGTTTCTACCCTGCCGGGACCCGGCGGTGCGTCCTGGGCGTGGGCGCCAGGTGCGTGCGACGTCGGCCGGCAACAATTCGGAGGTGATCCGGAGCGAGCACTGCCAGACTCTGCGCGTGGTCGGCGCCGTCGCGCCGGTTGTCGGGGCCGGATGCGACGATCAAGCGTGCCAGCCGGCCAAGCCGGCACGGCGTGGGTGTCGGGGAATGGGGCAACGTGGTCAGACAGGTCGATGCCAAGCTGGCGATCGAAGTGCGCGGGCTGGTCAAGCGCTACCGCGGCAGCCGCGGTCAGGACGACATCGAGGCGGTCCGCGGCATCGACCTGGCCGTCCGGCGGGGCGAGGTGTTCGGGTTCCTGGGCCCGAACGGAGCCGGCAAGACGACGACCGTGCGGATGCTGTGCACGTTGCTGCCGATCAGCGACGGCCACGCCACCGTGGCGGGGGTGGACGTGCGCCAGGACCCGGCCGAGGTGCGCTGCCACATCGGGGTGGCCCTGCAAGAGGTCGGGCTCGACCCGACCCAGACCGGCCGCGAGCTGCTGGAACTGCAGTGCGCGCTGTACCGGGTGCCCGATCCGGCCGGCCGCTGCGCGGAGCTGCTCGGGCTGGTCGGGTTGTCCGAGGCTGCCAACCGCACCGTCAAGACCTATTCCGGCGGCATGCGACGCCGGCTCGACCTGGCGACGGCTCTGGTGCACGAGCCTGAGGTGCTGTTCCTCGACGAGCCGACCACCGGGCTCGACCCGGCCAGCAGGGCCACGGTCTGGGACGAGGTCCGCCGGATCAACGCCGCCGGCACCACCATCTTCCTGACCACTCAGTACCTGGAAGAGGCAGACCAGTTGTGCGAGAGGTTGGCCATCATCGACGACGGCCGGTTGGTGGCAGCCGGCACTCCGGACACCCTCAAGGCAGAGCTGGGCAGTGACGTCATCACCATCGGCCTGCGACCGGACGAGCACCAGGCGGCGCGCGCGGCCCTGGCGTCGTTGCCAGGGCTGGACCACGTCACCGACGCCAGCGAGGGGCTGGCCGTCTACGTGCAGGACGGCGCGGCCGCGGTGGCCGACGTGGTGCGGTTGCTGGTGGACGCGGGCATCCGGCCGGGCACGGTGGCGCTGTCCCGACCGACCCTCGATGACGTCTTCCTGGCCTCCACCGGCCGGCGCATCGAGGGCGGCGCTCCGGAGGCGGCGGCATGAGAGAGACCCTGCTGCTGGCCCGCCGGGCGGTTCGAGAGGTCTGGCGGCTGCCTGCCGCGACCCTGCCGGCGGTGTTCATCCCGGTGTTCTTCATGGTGGTCAACATCGGGCAGGTCAACCGGATCTTCCCGTCCAGCACGCCGTTCCTCGAGGGCCAGCACTACGTGGCCTTCCAGGTGCCGGTGTCGCTGGTGTTCGCGGTGAGCTCGGCCACCTCAGGCCTGGCGATGGTCACCGACATCGACATCGGCTACCTCGACAAACTGCTCGCGGCCCCGATCAAGCGCACCGCGATCTTCTGGGGACGGCTGGCGGCCGACCTGGTGCGTGGGGTCACGGTGTCGACCCTGGTGCTGCTCATCGGCTTCGCCTTCGGCGCCCGGGTGCGTTCCGGCCTGGTCGGCGTGGTGCTGCTGATCCTGCTGGCCGCGCTGTGGGGGGTGGCCTACGCCGGCATCGCCATCGCGATCGCGTTGAAGACCAAGAACGTTCAGACCACCAACGCGTCGTTCATCATCTTCTTCCCGCTGCTGTTCCTGACCCCGAACTTCGTGCCCCTGGAGCTGCTCGCCACCCCGCTCAGAACACTCGCCCAGTTGAACCCGGTCAGCTACGTCATCATCGGCCTGCGTGACCTGGTGCTCTACCCCGACATCCACTGGGGCTCGTTGGGGGCCTGCGTGCTGACCATTGTCTTGACCGGGCTGGCCCTCAGCGCGCTGTCGCTGCGGGCGCTCAACCGGTTCGCCGAGTGAGGCGCTGACGGCGCGCGTCCTAGGCACCTCGGCGCGGAGCCGGGGGTGTGAGCGTGTGACAATCGGTGCTCCTGCCGGGTCACCGGCCGGCGCGGCCGCTCGTCTGCGCCGGGTGATGATCGGACGGGCGCGAGGGGCGGTAGCTCAGCTGGTTAGAGCAGGGGACTCATAATCCCTGGGTCGTGGGTTCGAGCCCCACCCGCCCCACCATGACACGCTTACTCGAACCATTGACCTGAAAAATGTCAGCGAGTACGGGTGTTTGGTGATCTTGAACGGGTCCGGTCTTATGACCGGGCCTGTTTTCGTTTGTGAGCTTGGTTGTCCTCGCCGGCAGCTGGTCTACTGAGGTTTGGGGACCGAGGGCGAGGTCCTTCTGTCGTTGGTAGACCCAGGAAGCTTCTTGTATTTCGTCAAAGGGCGGGTTCAGGACGTCGCTGGTGACGGTCACCCTGTTGTCATCGTCGAGGTAGAAGCGCCGGTAGAAGGTCTGGTTGAGCTGTCGGCGGGTGTCGTCTGGGGCGGTGCGGTAGAGCCGGGCCGGGTCGGCTACCAGGTCTAGTGCTTCCCGGAGCCGCTGCGCGCCGAGGGCCAGTTGCTCACTGGTGTCGCTGAGCTGGCTCTGGATACGGGCCCGTTCGTGTTGGATGGCATTACTGCGCTGCTGGATCTTGGCCCGGGTGAGCGCCCCGTCAGCAGCCAAGTCGATGAGGCGTTCCTCGCGGGCTTCCAGTTTGGTGAGTTGTTTTGTCAGGTTGGCATGGAGTTCCTGAGTACAACGGCCGGGCGCTGCCCACCGGAATTAGCGTCTGCACGGGCTGCCAGCACGGCCTGGTCATGGTTCGGCCGTTCTTCACCGACCCGGGGTTCTTCTTGTTCAGGTCGACCTCGTAGGTTCGACCGTCCCAGGCGAAGGTCACGGTGCACTAAGCCTCGCTGCCGTCAAGGTGCACTAAGCCTCGCTGCCGTCAAGGTCGTCGATCAACGGGTGTTGTCTCGGTGGCCAATTATCACGCTCCGGAGTCGTAGAAGCTGCGTTCAGGTGTACCACGCACCTGGTTCAGGTTGGAGGAGGGCCTCGAGCACTTAGTCGTGCGGGCAATAGAGCAAAGCGCCCAGCTGGACTAGGTCATCACTTTTCTGGGCCTGGCACCCTCAACTGCCGGTAATTTGATGGCTGATTACCGCTCCGAGCACACCAATGAAGAGATCCTTGGCCCCCCCGCCTATGCCATCGTGCATTTTCTCCCAGTGGTTGCGCTCTTCGGAACTGAGAGAATCAGCTATACGCTGCTCAATGAGTTCCATGAGTTCGTCAGTGAGTGAGGCGGCACTTGGCCAAACTCCTAGTTCGACCAATGCGCGTTCATGGACGTTAATTACCTTGAAGATTGGGGCAACATGATTAAACCAGTTGACCTCAAGGTACGGACCGTCGAGGCGCATCATTGCAGCAGTGAGGTCTTGGTTGGAATGCCCGGTAACTCGCTGGATGTCTCCTGCGCCGGGCGGCATGCCAGGACTCTCTTGGAAGAGCTGAACTGCGGCACGAAGAATCGGCCTGTCGATGGTCGCCCACGTGTTGGCGAGCGTGTCATCCGTCATTAGTCATCCTTCCGTAGGGCCCATTAGCCTCGGCTAGCCATCGGACCACGTCGCCGGCTGTGATTGTTGCCGACCACCGTGCCGTCATCTACTGGCTGGGAGTGCGGATTCAGGTTCATCGACCATGATCTGGGGCATCTCGCTCCAGATCTCGCCATCAAGTTCTCGGCCGCCGCTCTTGGCGCGAACCCCGCCCCACTGCTTGAAGAAGAACGGCGTCCGAGATGCCACGCAATAATCACGCAGCTCTCTTATCCATTCCGGATTGACGTGACGAGCGTTGGCGCCGCTCTCTCCGCCGGCTATCACCCAGTCAATTCCATCGAGTGGTACTCCAGACAGGGGTCCGAGTAACGGCTCGCAGGATAGGAATCGCACTGCTGCCGGTACGGTCACGAGGTCACGCACCCGATCGTATTGGTCGGCAGATTCAACGCTCACACCCATCCAGACGTTTGCTGGCCAGTCCAGAGCATGTGCAATGCGCCTTAGCCGCGTGCTGCGCTTAGTGAGAATCTGGTACGTGTGCTGGGGTGTCTCCCGCATCACCTTGAACACCTCCTGGATGAAGGCCGTCGGCACACGAGCATGGAACAGGTCGCTCATCGAGTTTACGAACACCAGTCTCGGCCGCCGCCACGCGTAGGGAGCGGCGAGCGCATCCGGGTGGATAGCAACGCCAAAGCCTGGACCGCTGGTGCGAGGATCGCCATCGGCTTGGTACTTAACGACTCCCATCGCTTTGAGCCGTTTCGAGAGGTTCAGTGCGTAACAGTTGTCACATCCAGCCGAGATGCGGTCACAACCCGTAGTCGGGTTCCAGGTGGCCTCGGTCCATTCGATGGCGCTCTTATCCGACATGGTCTCAGGTTAGCGCTTCGAATGTATGTTCGAAAGATCATCCTCGCGGCGTGGCGACGTGCTCATTCTTCGGCCGGCCACAACGCCCCCTGCACTATGCTCCCCTGGCCGGCGCGCTCTCTGTCGCCTCATCCGGCGGTCGGTGGACCTGGCACAGGCATGCCATGGGCAGCCCCTAAGACCAACTACCCTAGTGAGCCAACCTGCCGTAGCGGCGAGGGTGCTCACCATTCCAGCAGATCCGCCACTCCCCGCCAGTCGTCCAGTCGATGACCTGGGTACGACCCCACTCGTCGACACAGGTCCTCCAACGTGCTAACTCACATCTTGCGACCAGCATTGTTAGGATGCATGGGCTGATCATCTACGAAGCGGGGAAACGAGCCAGTGGCCGCAAAGCTGAAGCCAGTCCAGTTGCATGAGCAGCCGCCGCACACCGGCGCAAAGCACGCCCTGCTGCGCAGCTACCTAGGCGCTTGGTTCCCCATCATCGCGAAATTCAATGGTCGAGTGGTTTACTACGATGCCTTCTCAGGACCCGGACGTTACAAGAACGGAGAACCCGGCTCGCCGATCATTGCGCTCGACGTGTTGCTTAACCACGCTGCGCAGACTTCCATGGCCAGTACCGAGTTCCTGATGATCCTGAACGAGCAGGATGCAGCGTGCGCTGCTCACCTCGAACTAGAAGTAGCAGCGTTCAAGCAGGCGCATCAGCCTTGGCCAGCTAACGTCAAAGTCGAGGTCAGCAACGCGACCTTCATCGACTTGACGACCGATATCGTCGATGATCTCGACAGCCGGAGTGTCCGTCTGGCTCCAACATTCGCTTTCGTTGACCCAGTTGGGGTCAAGGCCACGCCAATGAATGTTCTGCAACGGCTCACCAACTATCCAAAGGCTGAGCTACTGGTCTACTTTGCACACGATGCAGTCGTCCGTTGGTCTGGCGCCGGCATCATTGACGAGCGTCTGACCGACCTCTTCGGGACGGATGAATACAAGGGCGCGGGTACCCTCTCCGGTTCACACCGCAGTCAATTCCTCCATGACCTGTATCAGCGGCAGCTCCACGAACTCTGCCGATTTCCGTACATCCAAAGTTTTGCGATGTATGATGATCGCGGCAAACGAGTTTATGACCTGTTCTACTGCACGCGCGAGCCGATCGGCTTGGACCGCATGAAAGCGGCGATGTGGAAAGTTGCGCCGTCGGGTGATTTCAGTTTCCGCGACTTGTTTGTCGGGCAAGATGTAATCTTCGGTACCGAAGTTGACACCGAACCACTTCAAAAGGAATTATTACAGCGCTTCGCTGGTCAAGCGGTCACTATCCAAGCAATCATTGACCACGTGATCGTTGCCACCCCGTACACAAGCAGCCACGTCAAGAAATTGACACTCGCGCCGATGCAGCGAGCGAGCCTGGTCACGAGCCCGAATCAGCGGCAAAAGAACCGGTTTCCCGATGGAACGATTGTGCAGTTTCCGTAGGCCTTAGTAAGCCGATGTGGTAGTCGGCATGATCTCTCGTTCGCGGCATTGGACCCATAGAAGTTTGGGTACCGAAACGGCTACGGAGATCGGCCAGTTGGGCCTTGACGGGCGCGGGTAGCTCGGCGGGTGATGCCTGGATAGGCAGGAAGAAACCCGGTAAACGGGTCGAGGCCTTGTACGGGCCGACCGGGGTGCAGCCACGGCCCTCCTGAGGGTTCCCGCCAGGCCAACCCGACCTAGGTGGCAGTTGCCGGGATGAGCCGCGCCTTAGCGCTGCTGGCGGTGACTATCTCGCCGCGGCGCACCGGCCCGCTTCAAGGCCTGGCAGATGGGTGCGAGAGAGTGCAACGAGAGGCCTCGATACCAAATTTTCCAACCCCAAGAGCTGCGCCGACTGTTGAACGGTAGCGGGTGTCCGGAGACTTACTGGTTTGAGAACTCAGCGGGTTGCTAGGGCTGTAGTGACGGTAGTAGGCGGCTTCCAGCGCTGTTGGTGGGACGTCGCCCGCAGTGTTGGTAGAGGCGGGACGGGCCGTCGCCGGCGGCGATTTGTGCGGAGCATCGTGGGCTCTCACGACGCGGTCCAGCAGTCGACGAGACCTGGGTCAGTGCTGACACGAGCGAAGTGGCTGGACGGGCGCTGGGATAATCAATCTGTGCTGCGCGTGTATCTGGATCAGAACAAGTGGGTCGAGCTGTCGCGCTCACGTAGGACCGGCTTTACCGATGACCTAGCAGGCGTTTGGCATCTCGCCACGAGTGGAGTCGAGCGAGGTCTGCTGTCGTTCCCGCTGTCGGCCATCCACTACTACGAGACGAACAAGCGCGTAAATCAGCAGAGCCGGTGGAACCTTGCGGCGACGATGGCCGAGCTGTCGCACATGCACGCCATCGCAGGCCCAAACACCCTCGTGCCGCTTGAGGTCGAGGCTGCCGTCGCCAAGATCGTCCCAGGCTCACGACCCACACAGCCGGTCCAAGCGTTCGGCATTGGCGCCGCGCACGCCCTGGGCGCTGACCCGGGCACCTTCACCGGCCTGGTCAACGTCGAAGAACTCCGTGCCGTACACATGCCCGCTGAAATGCTCGACCTGGTACTTCGAGGGCTCGTTGACGCCGCGGAACTGGCGGTGCTCGCACGTACCGAGGCCTCTGAGCGGGCGAAGCAGGTCGCCGCTCAGGTGCGGTCACAGATGGGCACGATCGACCGCAGGTTCGCAGACGGTCAGCGGTCGTACGCCGAGGGCATCAAGAAGCAGGGGCTGAGTCACCGCAGAGAGGAGGGACTCAGCAGATTCGACCTCATGGACATCATGCCGCTGTTCACCCGCGCCTGCGCTGAACGTGGATTTCTGCTGAAGCCCGAACAGTTCAGGGACATCAAGGTTGTCGAGCGGCTCCTGCAGCAAGTCCCGAGTAAGTGGGTTGTGCGCGAGATGCGCCGAGTCCGTCACCGCAATCCCCAGCAGCCCTGGACCGACAGTGACCTCAACGACGTAAACGCACTTTCGGGCGCGGTCGTCTACTGCGATGTAGTCGTCACCGAACGCCAGTGGGCGCACCACCTAAACAAGGAAGGACTCGCCGAACTCCACGGGACCACCGTGATCTACGACCTGCATCAGTTGCCGGAACTGCTCGTGACGCACTCCACAGCGTGATGGACAGCAGTGGCATTTTCGGAAACTAAACCCCGATTGCGTCGTGCGCCATTGGCTGCGAAGTCGAACTCGTATGAGTTCAGAGCGGTTAGTGGCCACTGCGACGTCGGTAGTTGACCATCAAACGAGGTCCGATCGCAGCCCCTTAACGAAGTTGCCGCATCAGGGGCGTACACGCCCCTGCCGTAGCTGCTTCCGCGGTCATGTCGGAAACCCGCGCCTGCACCAGCGGCGGCCGAACTTTCTCGACAGGAACATAGAGCGCGGTGATCGCCATTGCTGCAATCACCCGCGAGGCCGGCTGGTGCTGGTCGGTGGCTGAGCTGCTGGCTCGGGCGCAGACTTGCGGTGTCGAGTGGCTCGGGTTCAGTAGCGCGGAGTGGTGAGCACCGACCAGGTCTTGGGGTCGCCCCACAGGCTGTGCTCGGTGATATAGGGTCGCATCGCCCGCGAAAGCTGATGTGCGACCGGGTCGGTTCTGCGGCCCATGGCGTACTCGCCGGCCACCCGCCCGGCACCGGCGACTAGGTCGGCCAGCTGAATCGAACTGTGGCTGGCGCTATCGCCTCGGACGAACGTGCCTAGCACCACAGGGGCCGGCATCACGCTGATCAGCGGGGACGGCTCGCACAACCCGCGTCGTATGTCGGCGATCATCTCGTCGCTGAGTAGATTCTGACGGTCGTGCAGCACCATCAGCACCCCTGGTACGCGGCGGTACCAGTCCCGGATGGTTTCGATGACGGCGGGGATTAGCGGCTGCAGGTGAGGAAGCCCGCCGCTGCCGCGAATGTGGGTGATGAAGTAGTCGACCTGCTCGCGTCCTGCGGCGATTCGGCTCAGAATGGACCGCACCCGCTGGTCCCGCGCGGCGGTCTTGGCGGCCGCAACTGATTCGAACAGTTCGTCGACGGTGGCGCGGGGCCGGCCACCAGGCTCACCCATCCGGAACAGGCTCACGAAGCGGCTCAGGAGTGTGTCGAGTAGATCGGCGTCGAGTACCGTCGGTCCACGGACGAGGAGGTCGGTCGCTAAGGCTGCCGCCTCTCCGGTGCTGTAAATGTCGTTGCCGCGTTCGTGCTCGTACTCCTCGATGATCAGGTCGATGGTCTTGGCGACGGCCATGTAGCGTTTGTCGACGATGTAGGCGCTGCACCGGGTGGCCAGCAGCTGCGGATCCCTCAGGGCCGTGGTGAGCACGCTGACCGTTCTCGGGGAGTCGAAGCGGCTGAACTTCAGCTCGCCTGCCCACACTGTGGGCAGGCGTTGGCGCAGGTCCTGGACGACGGCGTCAGCTGCGTCGTCGTCGAGCCGCACGGCTCCGTGGCTCATAACCGGCCGAGTGGAGGTCAGGGTCTCCCCGTCCTGACCTGATTCGTCGCAGGCGATCCAGAACGAGCTCGTGGTGTCGAGCGTCGCGGCATCGCGCTCGTAACGCACATAAGATCGGGCCGGGGCGGTCACGAGCTAAGGGTAAGCGCGCCCTGCATACCAATTTCGTCCCCCACCTCGACGCCGTTAGCCCGAAGTGAAGTGAATCTAGGCTGGGGACTGTAAGGTTTGGCCAGAGTTCGGCGCCTCCGACCGATGCGAAACCATGGGTTGTGACGATACCGCGTGACAAGCTTCGATGATCGTTGCGCGCCACCGGAGTGACCGGTTCCGGCCGCTAGGTCTTTGTGTCCTAGTAGACGCCAAGAGGCGTCGGTGATCTCGTCGTATGGTGCGGTGAGGGCGTCTCAGCTGACGGTTACGCGGTTGCCGTCGTCGTCGAATCGGCAAACGGCCCTATTGTGGTTGCTGTACGGTATCGGCGAAATGGGGCGATTCACCCAGTGCGAGACGCTGCAGTCCTCTACTTCGTCGTAACCGCGCTCGACGGCCGACGGTCGTCTGAATGGCGCGTGTGGACGGGCCGGCCGGGTCGCCCGACCGATGAGGCGTACGTCGCGCCGCGATCCCAAGCTGGCCGCCTAAAAGTAAGCCTGCACTCTGACGGTTCCGCTCAGTACGGGCCGACAGAGAAGGTCCGGCCAGACGTTCGTCCGGGCGACCGACAGGCATTGGACAGATGGAGATCGCCCGACTATTGGATCAACGGGTGGCGGCCATTGTTCGCGGTGGAATTTCCCGATGCAGAGTTGGGATTGTTTGCAACTCCGCCATCAGTGGAAGCTCGGCGCGCGCCCACCGCTGGGCCTGGCACGGCGGAGTTCGTAATTGTTCTTCAGCGGAAACCGAGCGCTTCGCCGGATCCACCCCACGGTGGGCGGGTGTTAGGCAGGCTCTCGCAAGCATCGGGCACTCAGATCGTAGTGGTAACCACCAGCGTCGCCTTCGACGCACGAACGCTGTACCGAGCCGATGGCTCGGTCGTAACCCCGTGGTGGGAAATGCCGCCGTCCGTCGGAGGTGATCCGGAGCGTGTGGTCTTGCTCGGTAAGGATCATCACGACGGCAAGCGCTTCGCCACCGAGATAAGCACCGCCAGACGCCAACCCGCTCCTATCAAAATCCAGGACTTCGACGGGGACGTTCGGCTGTGGGATGAGCGTCCGCGCCTGCGCCGGCGAGACAATGACCTAAGATTTTGCGCCTTGCTGCGCGTTACGCCGACGGGCCGCGCAGAGTTGTATATCGATACTCGGGCACGGTGCAACATGGATGCTCTTGGTCGGGACGCCACGCGGCTGTTGGCCGATGTGACCGAATACGGGTATGACACTGGGTGGGAGAAACACGCTGACGGCAGCTGGACGACTGGCCTAGCAACAATGAGAGTGTTGATGGCCGACTCCGCCGACGGTCGGGGATCACGCCGACCCACCGACGTCCGAGATCTCTAAGGCTCTGCCATTGGCGTAGGTGGCTGGCGGCGGTGCGAGCGAAAGATCATAATCCCTGGGTCGTGGGTTCCAGTCCCCGCCGCCTCCCAGGTGACGATCGCTGTACCGCTCGATATTCCGATCGCTTAGGCAGCCATGACGTCTATAACGGAAGCCTCTCTGTGAAGCGCGTCCTGCGGACGGCTCCATCTCCCTCCTCCGGGCGGTGCGGAGCAAGGGCAGGATGCGACGCTCTGTGTCGGCACCATGGCTCCTAGCCTCGCATCGTCTCCGACTGACCATTCGCAGCTGGGTTAACCGTTTTGCTTGTCTAACTCAGGCAAGCCTCTACGGGCAGAACAAGACTGAATTAGTCATCTACTCCTGGGCCTTCAGGGTTCGAAATAGCTCAGAGGCTTCAATGACGGGCCCGGTGTGCACGGTGAGTTCACCCGTGTACTGCTGACCCACGCCTTCAGCCGTGGCAACCCACGTCACCCGGACCTGCTCGCAGTTCAAGTCGCGTGCGACGGCGACCACGTCATTGTCATCGCTGACCCATGGCACACCTGGACGCAGCTCCGGAATGCTCACAATCACATGAAGCGCTTCTGCCGTGTTCTTCCACGACACTGGGTGGGTGCGGCGGAACATCGGCAAATTGAGACCACTTACATGAGACTCGTCCCACACCGGATCAACGAGCGGAGTGATTTCGTCGAACTCGGGGTACTGAGGATCCTGCCAGTCGACGCCGTAGCAGCCGTGGAACGTTAGGTCAATGCGTGGTTTGGACAGCCAGCCGGCCTCATTGATGATGGTGAAGCCCAGCCCGCCCGCCATGAACCCAATGAGGTAGTTCATTGGCTGGGGCCACCGTTGCTTGATGTCAGCGGTGAAGGCGTCGATCCGCAATTGGATCTCCTCGGGCGAGCGACGAGAGGTAGGTACCTTGCCCATAGCCGCCGAAGGCCACGGTGGGCCGGCGCTCAGGGTGGATGAGCGGGTTTGGTACTCCTCCGCGGCCCACGCAATGACGCTGTCGCGAAACTCCTCAGCCCGGTCGACGCGGGCCGGGTTACCGCTGACCGACACAGCTAGGTCGACCGCTGCCGTCGAGGTGGCTAGGGCGCGCTGAAACAGGGCGTGCACCTCCTCGGCCCGCGCAGCGCGGGTGCTAGTGGCGGTGCGAATGTAGAGCTCGCCGTTGCGCATGGCATGCTTGCTATCGGCCTTGTTCGCAGGGTTGAAGTCGCGGTGGCAGGGAAAGCCAAGCTGCCCTTGCTCGGGTGGATCGACGATGATGAACAGAACCTCGCGATTCTCAGCGGCTGGCAGTCTGGCAAGATCGAACGCGGGCCCAGGCCGCCCCAGGTACCTTCCGAGCTTGTCGCTGAGCTCGTGCCACTCGCAACCAGTGGCGACGCCGGGTGCCGCGCCCGCATGGGCACCGATAACCATCACCGCGTGTCCGCGGAAGTGTCGCTGCGCCTTGGCCGGTGGACGATTCGCCGCACCAAGGATGAACTTGGCGACCTTCGCCAAACCAAGGGGGTCTTGAAGGTCAACGTCGCTCTTGGCCTCAAGATAGTCCGTCTCCGCAGCGTCACCACCACGGATGACCTCATCAAGAATGGCCTGCAGCCGCCGTTCACCGATCGGTGCCACGCTGGTATCTAACATGCGGTCTCCTCTTTGGCACCGTCGTGGCGAAGGGCCACCCTCGTTTATGATGTCCCGCCTGCTCGCCCGGCTGTTACATCGCACAGTGCACGATGACGTGAGCTGATCGAGCTCAACGACGCCTCTGGTGGCCGCCAGTCGACATGACTATGACGACAACCCGGGCTCAGACCAGCTTGATGTCGGGCAGCAGTTTCGCAACTGTGCTGTCGTCTAGCGCTCACTGTTGTGAGATTGGCGGGTTGACGGCAAAGGTAAAGACCCGTGCATCATCTACGGGCCAGTTCATGAGATTGCGTTTACGGTGATAAGCCGAGTCCTTAACTCTCAACTGAACGCGTAATTCCACATCTTCGGACACGTCATCGATTGTAGGAGTCCAATACAGAGCTACCCTTTGTCTGGTTCAACGGGTTTAAATGCGAAGTCTGGTCGGCAAATCCACTCCAAATCTCTTTCCCGAGGATCGGAACCAACGCAGGTAACGATGACGGTCTGACCCACGTCAATTCGAATTGGTGGTGCGTCGCCCTTAACCTTCGTGTATATAATATCGTCATCTGAGTGCCCGTCCCTGCCAAAATTGTCCCTGGCAGATTCGATTACCGGGTAGTACTCGTTGGAGCTCATCTGTCGCGTCCGGAATAGCGTTATGAGATTTCGAATTTGCAGCGAGATGCCGGAAATCAAATCCTGCTCATGATTGACCAAGGGCCGCTGATGAGCTATAGCATTTCGTACGTGATCGGCCTCTTTCATCCAAACTTCGAAACGCTTTTGGTCGAGAAAAACCGGCTGAAATTTCTGCCAGTTAGACTTGATCATGCCGAGGAGCTGATAGAACATGGTGTAGTCGATGGGGTCTGTCGATGTTATAACCCCGTCTCGCTGATGTTCCTCCGTCGTGACACGCCCGGCTAAGCTCTCGGCATCTTTGACCTGGCTGACCCAGTCCTCGCCCACTACTTCTTTGATGACCAAGCGTAGACCCGTCTCTAAGGTTTCGAGAGCCTCGTCAGCAGATAAAAACGGCATGTCAACACGATACGGGGCTCCGGTCACTATGTACCGGCCCTCCGGGTAGATCGGGTGGTTGAGCCCATGCTGACGAGCCCCGGCTCGTCGGTAGTATCGCCGACTGCTGCTGGGACACTGACCAGGTTTCTCAGTAGTTCGGGGGGTCGCCCGTCGGCTGCGGCTGCCCGCCCGCATCAAAAATCTACAGACCGATAGCATCCCGTCTATGAGCGACGGAGCCGCCGCGTGGGTAGGCGTTGTCGGTGTTGTGGCAGGTGTCGTACTGACTGAGCTCTTCAATCTCGTCAAGGGCCGAGCCGATCGTAAGCAGGCCAACCAGAAAGAGCTCCGAGAGCGCACTCGTCCGGACTATGAGGCGCTGCTTTCTTGGATGAAATCTGCGTCTTACCGAGCCGATGAAATTGTATTTCTACGTATCTCAGGTTCCGGAAGTGAACTGGGCCCAGCAGGTAAGAATCTTGAAACCTTGGATCGAGAATTCTGGGAATCTTTCCGAGACATCCAGATCGACATCGCTGTGGTGCGAATTGGTGTTAAATCGGTGAGTGAGGCATACGAAGCGGTTAGACAGGCCATTTCAGACCTCGCCATGCCGCTAATCCTGCTTCGGCCTATCGATACCCAAACAGAGGCCGGCGATCCATACCTTAGCTCTGTAAGCAGCGGAATCGAGAAGATGCGAGCGCGCATGTCCCATCTGGAAACTCTCATCCTGGCCGGGCTAAATCCCAATTAGCGGTCGTGATGAACAGCCTGCGCTGCTTTATAGGCTTCTTGGACGGAGACTGGTACGCGTCCGCGGTCGGACACCTCATGGCCATGCGCCCGGGCCCAAGCACCGGCAGCGTGGTCAGCAGAACCGCCCGTGACTGTCTCGCCGCGATACGCCGGCTCGCTTCAAGGCCCGCCAGATAGTGCCATCGCCATAGCCGAGCTGGGCACCGACAGCTGCGATTGACAGGCCCTGGCCGTACAGCTGGATGGCCTGGGTTATCTCGTTCGGGCTCATCCGTTGGCGGCGAAGATGGACGTCATGCTCGCGCAGTAGGCGCAGAACGGTGCCCTTACCTATGTTGTAAGTGAGCATGAGCTGGGTGGAGGGGGTGCCGGCTTGGTAGTCGGTGATGAGCTGCTGGATGGTGTCGGGAGAGAGTCGACGGTGGACGGCATGGATGCGAGGTGTGGGTGATTTGGGTAGTTCTAATGCGGCCACGCCTTGATTCAGGCGGTCGGTTTGCCCGGATAACAGGGGTAGTGGAAAGTTCGAGTACCGTCCCACCACCTCCACTTTCCCAGCAAATACGGGGGCTGCAAGCCTATCCACAAGCCGGAACAGTCCCGCATAAAGGTGTTACAGACGAGTACACTCGATGCATGGCAAAGGCCCGGACCGCAGACCCGAACGCTCTCGCTCCCTAACGAGCCTGCTGGCGGACTGGCAGATTTCGCTGCGGGCAAGCGGCCGATCGCCGGCGACCATCGCGTCCTACCTCACGGTGGGGAAGTCCTTCGTGGCCTATCTTGCCGTGCAAGGTTTGTCGACCCAGGCCGGCAAGATCGCGCGCCAGGATGTTGAGCACTCCCTGGCGGATATGCGCGATCGCGGCCTGTCGCCTGCGACAGTGGCCAAGCACTATCGCTCACTGCAGCAGCTGTTCAAGTGGCTGACCGATGACGGCGAGATCGACCGCTCGCCGATGGAGCGGATGTCACCGCCGTCGGTGCCCGAGCAGCCGGTACCGATCCTCGACGACGCGGCTCTGGCTGCCTTGCTGGGGACTTGTAAGGGCAACACCTTCGAGAACCGTCGTGACACCGCCATCATCCGGCTGCTGCTCGACACCGGGATGCGTGCGGGTATCGTGTTGCAACTCCAGGCGGATAGATCCGCACAGATCGCCGAATAGGGGCGAACTGCCCTGGCGGTCAGGGCTGGCGCCAGAACCTGTCGACGTCGAGGCGGCCCTTGTGTGACGGAGTAGCGTGCGAGCCACGAAATGATCTGTCGTGTCGTCCACAACATGGACGACCTGGTTGGTTTACCCGAGCGCAGTTTTGAGGTGGCCCGTGCTCTTGTCTAGCTTGATCGGCGGCAGCGATCGGCTTGTCCAAGCGGGTGAGGGCGGCGTGAGGATCATGGCCCCGGAGCAGTCCGATGCCGTCTTGCGCATCCAGCAGGCGCTTCTTGTACTGGGCTACTCGCTGCCTGACAGCGGCCCCGACGGGAGCTTCGGGACTGAGACGGGTGACGCGGTCGTGGCGTTCAAGACCGACCGCGGGCTCGTGCCGAACGACCCGGTCGTTGGTCCCGGCACCACGACCAGACTCGACCGCGAGGTCGCTTTTATGGAAGGCGTGGCCCTCGACCAAGCCGCTGTGGAGCTTGCGTCAGTGGACCCAGCATTCACCGACCCTCCCGTGCTGGCGCGGGATCCGCTGATCGCAGGACGCCTCGATCAGTTGCGGCCGGATCTCGGCATCCCCGATAAGATTCTTCAGTTTTTCGAGCTCTCAGATGAGTTTTGCCTGCCCCTGTCGCCGCTCGTCGGCCCCCAGGTGGCCAGCGTCCTGGGCAAGCTGGTCGATCCCAAGATTATGGATGACTACTGCCAACTTGTCGGGCCGTGCACGGGGTTCGACTTCTTCGATCTGGCCAACGACTCCTCTCTCTACGAGCAGTTTCTGACCCAGCACAACCCTGGCGTGCCCGGGCCCGCTATCGATGCCGTAGCGGCGAGCGTACGGCCCGACATCATCCGGCATCGTGGGGATGAGAAGGCGTGGTATGAGACCAAACCGCTCACGCCAAGCGGTCTGGTCGATTGGATGCAGAAGGCTGCCCGGCTCAAGGTCAACTACGCCCTAACGTTGCCCTACGGTCTCGGGAAAGTTTACCGGCCGAGCAAGGAGATTCTGCTGGGACGCTTCACGTTCACCGAAGGCGGCGGCGGTCAGCTGGAGGTGTTCATTGAACCGCGGCGTCCTGCACCAGGGATGATTCTCTATCGGATTTGTTTACGTGGTGACTACGTCCGGTACTTCAACCAGTTTCGCCTGGTTGCCGGAATCCTGACGATTCTGGTTGCCCTCGCGCCTGAGGTGCTCGCGGCGGGCACCGTGGCGGCTGAGGTGGCGGCTGTCATAGCTGCAATTCATGAGCTGGCGGCGTCGTTTGGCGTGGCCCTAGTGGAGCTGACGCCGGCTCTCTGAGTCAGACAGTTCGCCTGCGATCAATCAGCTGCGCTGGCATGGGCCCTCGTCGTTCCATTGGTGGCACCTCCGCCGAGACGGTACTTAGACCGTCACAGATACGGCGTAGACGATCCGGGAGATCGTCGCCTCCGCCTGCTCCGCCATCCCGTCGGCGTACAGCCGCTCATCTTCGACCATCAACAGGCGCAGCTCTCCATCGGCGGCGGGGATGGTGACCTGGCCGGTCCAAGTCGCGGTGTTCCCCACGAGGCGACGGTTGAGAGTCACCGTGGTCTCCGGCAGGGTCTGCCAGCGCAGCACTGGTGCGGATCAGCTGGCGCAGCTCGCCTACGAAGCCGAGCGTCATCGCGGGGTTCTCTGCGGGCCGATGGACCAATACGCCATCACCCATGGCGGCCTGTCCTGGCTCGATTGTCAGGGCATTCCTCCGACCGTCGGCCACGGAGCCTGGCCGCCCGGGTTACGAGTCGTCGTCGGTGCGTCGCCCACATCCTGCCTCCTCCAGTCGGTGCTACCGGGGCTGTTGCGACGTCACGCCGAACAGGACACGACCCTGCAGTCATACCGGCGCACCTGCGACGAACTGATCGAAGCCGTGCCCGAGTTGCCGTCGGTCGCCGATCTGACCTACCTGATCAGCGAAGGTCATCGGCTGGCCGAGAAGTTCCTGGGACCGTTCGACCCAGTCATGACGGCCGCTATGGCAGCAGCCATGCGGTCGGGCGCCTTGGCAGTCAAGACCTCTGGCGCCCGCATTCGAGGTGGATCGTGCTTCGCGATCTGTGACGACGCCCGGCTCGACTACGTCACCCGGGCCATGACCTCGACCGGCGTCAAGGTCGCCGCGGTGGCCGTCTCGGACGGGATCCACATTGAGTAGAACCCGAGTACGTGGGCTGTTCGACGACGGACAGGCGGCACGGCAGGACCAGGTCGAGGCAGACCCGTTGTGGCTTCAACCCTGTCTGGCGTACAACCTGCAGATCGCCGTCGCGCCGGAGCCGGCCCAACGCCTCTGGGAGGTGGTGTCGGACATCGTGGCGTCCGAGCCGGCTCTGCTCGCCTGCCCGCCGATGACGTACCACCTGTCCGTCCTCAATCTGCTGCCGGTCCGTGACCCGGACATGGGCGCCAAGCAACGCGCCTGGGAGATCAACGGAGCCCGCTGGCACGAGTTGGCAGAGGTTGAGATCAGGCGGCACTCGCAGTATGAGATTCGACTGACTTCGCTTGTGGCGACCAGGTCCGCGCTGATCGCCGTAGCAGTGGATTCCCCGCCGACAGTCGAGCTGCGGAGATCGTTGACGAAGTCCCTCGGCCTTGATTTCGGTCCGGTTCCGGAGCTGACCCACCTGACGCTCGGCCGGTACCGCGGCGCGTTGTCAGCGCCGCACCAGCTGCTCGATCAGGTTGAACAAGCCCAGTTTGAGGTGCCGATCACCGTCGATCGCCTGCGGCTCGTCCGTGAACGAGTTTATCCGTCCGTCGGCATCGACCTGATCGCCGAGTTGCCGCTGGCGAACGCCCGGTGATCGAGCCCCTGGCCACCTCGATCGACGCCACGGAGCCGGCGCGCAACTATCTTTCTCCCTACGAACGTGACCTTTGGCTGCATGATCAATTCATCGGCGGTAATGGCTACAGCGTCGACCACTGCTTCCGGTTCGACGGGTCGGTAGACGCGGAGCGGCTGAGCCGAGCGATGGCGAATCTGGTCCGAGCGCACCCGCGGCTCGGACAGGCCATCCGGTCGGCGCCCACGAGTGGTTACCCGTTCTGGTCCGAGACCGAGCCGGCGACAGGACCCCTCCCCACCCGCCCCATTTTTATCAAGCTTTATAAAGGAAATCTCGACCGGTCGAGAGCGGCGGGGCGGCGTTCCAACCGCCTAGAGCCGGGTACCGCGGGGTGAACGGGTGCGGCGCGGGCACAGCGGTTCAACAGCCGAGTATTCGATGTTCCACTAAGCGGGACCTACCGGTACTTGCGTTCCTTCCGAACATTTGAAACAGGGCGTGGAACTGTCCGGCGTCGGCTGGTCCGGTGGACCGCGAGACGCGTGCGGCCATTCCTGCGAGGACAGGCTTTGGTCGTCCAAGTCCACCTTCATTGCCTCGTGGACTTGAGGTTCGGGAAATGAGCGGATCACCTCACGTGAGATTGCCTGTCGTCGGAGGTCGACTCGGCCCAGCATGCGGCCGTCTGTGTCCCGGCGCCGCAGTGCCTGGCCAAACCGGTTCCGACGCCTCTCCAGTCCGTTCGGCGAGCGGCTACGAACTCCCAGTAGACCAGCGAGATCGTCTCCCTGGTCACAACTCAGGAGCTCAGATGAAGCGAAACACGACGACTCTCCTCGGCACTTCGGTTCTCGCGATGGTCGCGGCGGCCTCCCTCGGGGCCGGTGCGGCCTCAGCTCACCCACAACCGGCCGGCGAAGGCGCCGCCAGGACTGTGACGCTTAAAG